>CAYMLC010000005.1:0-26249 GCA_964390765.1 uncultured Nitrospirales bacterium | reverse complement strand
CGGGCTGGATGCGCCGGTGGTGCTCGACCCGGTGATGGTGGCCAAGAGCGGCGATGCGCTGCTGGCGCCCGATGCGGTCGATGCCCTGCGCGAGCAGTTGCTGCCGCTGGCCGAAGTGGTGACGCCCAACGCGCCGGAAGCGGAAGTCTTGAGCGGGCTGCCCGTCGCGGGCGAAGACGATATCTTGGCGGCCGCCGAAGCCATTCACGCGCTCGGGGCGCGGCATGTGCTGATCAAGGGCGGGCACCTGGCGGGCGACGAGGTGGTGGACTACCTGTACAGCGGCAAGGGGCTCAAGCGATTCAGCGGTCCACGCGTTGATACGCGCCACACCCACGGCACCGGCTGCACCTACGCATCGGCGGTGTGCGCCTACCTCGCGCGTGGGGCCGGGGTGCAGGGGGCCGTTCGCCATGCGCGGCGGTATGTGCAGGGCGCTATCGAACATGCGCCCGGACTCGGCGGCGGCCACGGTCCGCTGCACCACGGCTGGAACCTGCACGAAGCGCAATAGCCGCGACCGGGTTGGAATAGTCCTGCATCCTTTGGTTGTATATGCAACCAATGCCAGACAGGAAGCATACGCACGAGCGCGTCGGTCCCACGTGTCTCGCCTTTCGCGCACGCCGCCTGAGCCGCATGCTCTCGCGCATCTACGACGAAGAGTTGCGTCCGACTGGACTGGGCGGGGCACAGATCACGCTGCTGTCCGCGCTGGACCATGTGGGGCCGGTATCGCCCAGTGAGCTGTGTGAGGCGCTGGACATGGACAAGTCGACGCTCAGCCGCAATGTCGGCGTGCTGATGCGGGCCGGCTGGGTGCGAGAACGCAGACACCCGCAGGACGAGCGCCGGGTACTGGTGCAATTGACGGCGGCGGGCCGCCGCCAAATCGCGCGCGCGGAACCGGCGTGGCAGCGGGCGCAGGCGCGCGCCCGGGCGATGCTGGGGCCGGAGCGGCTGGCACATTTCGAGGCCCTGTTTGCACAAGACACGTTTGCCGAAGACACGCCGCCGGCGCGTGATGGAGCTTGATCACGATGGCGGAAGACCCAGCGCGCACGCGCACCCAACGGTTCGTCGGCTATCTTGGCCCCGTGTTGCTGGTGTTGGGCTTTATCGGTGCGGGGCTGCTGGCCGTCAACACCGTGCGCAAGCCGCAGCCCTACGGCGAGAAGACCGCGCCGCTGCCCGCGCTGGTGGTGCCGAGCATGGTGGTCGAGCGGGAGCCGGGCTATGAATTGACGCGGCGCTTTATCGGTGCGGTGGAGCCCGCGCGCCGCACCGAGGCCAGCTTTGAGCGCAACGGCAAGGTGGCCGCGCTGATGTTGGACGAGGGCGAGCGTGTGGCGGCGGATGGCGAGCTGGCCCGCCTGGATACCGAGCGGCTGGAAGCGGAGCGCGACGAGTTGGACGCGCAACTGCGCCAGGCCGAAGCCGAGCGCGAACTGGCGCGGCTGCGGCGCGAGCGCACGCGCGAAGCCTTCGAGCGCAACGCGGTGGCCACGTTGGAATGGGACGAAGCGCGCGAGGGTTTTCGCGCGGCCGAAGCCGCCGTGGCGCGCCTGCGCGAGGCTATCGATCTTCTTGAAGTCGAATTGCGCAAGAGCGTTCTGTACGCGCCTTATGATGCGGTGGTCACGCGCCGCGAGGTGGACGAAGGGGCCGTGATCGCGCCGGGCCAGCCGGTCTATGAGTTGCTGGAATGGACGGCGCCGGAAGCCCGCATCGGCGTGGCGGGCAATGTGGCGGCGGGCCTGCAGCCGGGCGATGCGCGGACAGTACTGGTCGAGGGCGTGCCGGTGCCCGCCACGGTGCGCGCGGTGTTGCCACGGCGCGATGCGGCCACGCGCACGCGCGATGTACGCTTCGCGCTCGACACCACCTGGGACGCCGTGGCCGCGGGCGACCTGGCCTTGCTGGCCTTGCCCGAACGTGTGGCGGCGCCGGGCTTCTGGTTACCGCTCAACGCACTGACGGAGAGCCGCCGTGGCCTGTGGGCGTGCTACGTGCTCGAGCCGCTCGAGGACGACGGTGCATCCGATGCGCCCGCCGGGGCGACCCACCGTGTGGCGCGGCGCGAAATCGAGTTGGTCTACACCGAGACCGAGCGCGCCTACGTGCAGGGCACGCTGGAATCGGGCGATACCGTGGTGACGGCGGGCATCCACCGGTTGTCGCCGGGGCTGCGCGTGCAACGTTCTGAGCGCCCGGCCTCATGATCGACCACCTGCTCGACAACAAGCACCTGCTGTTTCTCTCGCTGGTGCTGATCTTCGTGGCGGGTCTGTCGGCGATCGTCGCCCTGCCGCGCCAGGAAGACCCGCGCATCGTTCACCGCAATCCGCTCATTCTCACGATGGTGCCGGGCGCCTCGGCCGAACGTGTCGAGGCGCTGGTAACCGAGCCGATCGAGACGGCGCTCGAAGAAGTCGACGAGATCATGACCATCGAGTCGACGTCGCGCGCGGGCTTCAGCTTCGTCGTTATCGAACTGCAGTCGGACGTCGGGGCGGGCGAAAACGAGCAGGTCTTCTCGAAGATTCGCGACAAGCTGGGCGAGGCCGAGGCTGAGTTTCCGCCCGAGGCACAGGCGCCGGTCTTCGAAGATCAGCGCCCGGCCGCCGCGTATACCGTGCTGACCGCGGTGCGCTGGGCCGGTTCGGGCGAGCCGTCGCTCGGCCTGATGACGCGTATTGCCGAAGACCTGGCGGACAACCTGCGCGCACAGTCCGGCACCGAGATCGTGCGGACCTTCGGCGGCGCCGACGAAGAGATCACGGTCACCGTCGATCCGCCGGCACTCGCGTCGCTGGGCATGAGCGCGGGGCAGGTATCGCAGGCATTGACCGCGGCCGATGCCAAGGCGCCGGGCGGCCTCGTCTATGGCGCGCTGAACGAACTGCAGCTCGAGGTTTCGGGCGAACTCGATTCGGCCGCGCGCATCCGCGATGTGCCCTTGCGCACCGGGCCCAACGGCGAGGCGACCGTGCGTGTGGGCGATGTGGCCACCGTGGTGCGTGGCCGCCAGATGCCGCCGTCGTCTATTGCACTGGCCGAGGGCGAGCGCGTGGTGCTGGTGGCCGCGCGCGCCCAGCCCGATATCCGCGCCGACCTGTGGGCGGAAGAGGCCGTAGCCCGGATCGAGGAATTCGAGACGGGCCTCGGCGGCGGCGTTCGCGTCGACCTTCTGTTCAACCAGATCGACTATACCAACGAGCGGCTGGTAAGCCTGGCCACCAACCTCGTAGCGGGTGCGCTGGTGGTGGCGCTGGTCATCTTCATCACCATGGGCTGGCGCGCGGCGATCGTTGTGGGGCTGGCGCTGCCGCTGACCGCCTGTCTCGTGCTGTTCGCCACGCTGCTGAGCGATGGCGCGCTGCACCAGATGAGCATCTTCGGCATGATTATCGCCACCGGTCTGCTTATCGACAACGCCATTGTGGTAACCGACGAAGTGCGCAAGCGCCTGCAGGGCGGCGAAGGGCCGCACGCGGCGGTGCGCCATGCCGTGCGCCACCTCTTTGCCCCGCTGCTCGCCAGCACGCTGACCACCGTGCTCGCCTTCATGCCCATTGTGCTGCTGCCCGGTAACGCGGGCGACTTCGTCGGCTCGATTGGGCTTAGTGTCAACTTTGCGCTGGTCTTTTCCTTCGCGCTCTCCCTGACCCTGATCGCCGCACTCGTCGGCCTCTTCGGCCGCGGCAAGCGCGACCCGAAAGAGCGCAGCTTTCTGCGCGACGGCATCCAGAGTCCCGAGGTGAAGCGCCTGCTGCACCGCTTCCTCACCTTCAGCTATCGCGTTCCACTGGTCGGTCTCGCCCTTGCCAGCGCCCTGCCCGTGGCCGGCTTTGCCGTGGCCCCCTCGCTCGGCCGCCAGTTCTTTCCTGCGACTGACCGCAACATGTTCGAGATTGAAGTGTGGCTGCCACGCGAATCGGCCATCGGCCACACCCGCGCGCGCGTCGATGCCCTGGAGGCGTGGCTGGTCGAACAGCCGGAAGTGCGCGGTGTGCACTGGGTAGTCGGGCGCAGCTACCCGAGCGTCTACTACAACATGATCGAGCGCAACGACGCCTCGCCGCACTACGCCAACGGCGTGGTGTATACGCAGACGGCCGCCCAGGTGATCCCGCTGATCGAGCGGTTCAATGCGTGGAGCAGCGCCGCCACGCCCGACCTGAAGATTGTGGCCGACAACTTTGCGCAGGGCCCTCCGGTCTTTGCCGATATCGTGTACCGCGTGTTCGGCCCGAACCTCGATACGTTGCAGACCATCGGCGAAGAGCTGAAGGCGGCGCTGCAGGAACACCCCGATGTGCTGGAGACCGCGCACAGTATGCCGCGCGGCGAGCCGAAGCTGTGGTTCGACGCCGACGAAGATGCCGCGCGCATTGCGGGCTACTCATTGAGCGGTCTGACCGAACAATTGCAGGCGGGCCTGGTGGGCGCGACGGGTGGCGCCGTGCTGGAAGATCTCGAGAATCTGCCGGTGCGCGTGCGCTATCCCGACGACTGGCGCGGCACGATCGGCGGGGTGATGGCCACCCAGTTTGCGTCGGGTGAGCCGGGCCAGTTCGTGCCGTTCGAAGCACTGGGCGAACTGGCGCTGCGGCCCGAGCGCGGTGGCATCACCCGCTACAACGGTCTGCGCGCCGCCATCATCGAAGGGCACGCGCGCCAGGAGACCTTGCCCATCGAGATTGCGACGGGTGTCGTGGAGAACCTGCGCGCAAACGGGTGGGAGATGCCCCCGGGCTACCGGCTCGAGTACGGCGGCGATGTCGAGCAAGATGCGCGCGCACTGGGCGACCTGTCGACCTTCCTGCCCGTCATTGTCACGTTGATGCTGGCCACGCTCATCCTCGCGTTTCGCAGAGTGCGCCTGGCTGTGCTGTTGTCGCTGGTGGGCGTCTTGTCCGTCGGGCTCGCCATGCTCAGCACCTGGATGATCAACTTCCCCTTTGGCTTCAACACCATCCTCGGCACCATCGGGCTTATTGGCGTGGCGCTCAACGACAGCATTGTCGTGCTGGCCTCGATTCGTGCGTTGCCGGAAGCACGCGCCGGCGACCGCGCCGCCGTGGCCACCGCCGTGCTCGGCTGCTTTCGCCACGTCACCTCGACCACGCTCACCACGGCGGGCGGCTTCCTGCCGCTGCTGTTGTTTCAGCCGGGCGACTTCTGGCCGCAGCTGGCCATTGTGCTGGCGGGCGGCGTGATTGGGGCCACCATTCTCGCGGTCTTCTTCGTGCCGGCCGGCTATTGCGTGCTGATGGCGCCGCGCGGTCCGCGGCAGGAGGCGTCGCCATGAGCCGGCTGTCGCCGTTGCTGGCCGCGCTGGCCCTGGCCGGCTGTGTGACCGGCCCCGACTATGCCCGGCCCGATACCGCAGCACCCGAGGCCTTCGTCAATCCAGCCGATGCCCGCGTGCTGGCCGAGGCGGTGGAGGCGGACTGGTGGCGCACTTTCGACGACCCGCTGCTGGTGTCTCTGGTCGAGCTAGCCGCGCGCGAGAACTGGGATATCGCCGCTGCGCAGGCACGCCTGCGCGAGGCGCGGGCACTGCGCCAGGTGGCCGCCGGCGCATTCCTGCCGCAAGTCGACCTGAACGCCGCGTGGCAACGCCGCCGCCAGAGTACCGAAGACCCCACGTTCCCCGATCCCGTGCTGGGCTTCAGCTTCGTCGACGCACAGACCGAGCTGTACCAGGTGGGCTTTGACGCGGGCTGGGAACTGGACCTGTTCGGCCGCACGCGCCGCCAGGTCGAGGCGGCGGAAGCACGCCTCGCCGCGGTGGAGGCGCAGCGCGACGACCTGTTGACCACGGTGGCGGCCGAGGTCGCGCGCAACTATATGGAGCTGCGCGGGGCGCAGACCCGGCTCGCGCTGGCCGAGCGCAACCTGGGGCTGCAGCGCGAGACGCGTGCACTCGTGGTCGACCTCGTGGATACCGGCCTGGCGCCGCCGCTGGATGCCGCACGGGCCCGCGCGCAGGTAGCGGCCACCGAGGCGACCCTGCCCCCCTTGCGCGCGACGCTGCGCGCGGCCGCCTTTCGTATCGCCGTGTTGACCGGACAACCCCCGGCAGCGCTGCTCGACGAACTCGAAGCTGCGCGCCCCCTGCCCGCGATGCCGCCCGCCGTCCCCATCGATCTGCCCTATGCCCTCATCACACGCCGGCCCGACCTGCGCGCTGCCGAGCGCGACCTGGCCGCCGCCAGTGCAGAGGTTGGCGTGGCCACGGCCGACTTCTATCCGCGCCTCACCATCATGGGGCGGGCCGGTACCGCCGGCGCCGACCTCAGGGATCTGTTCGACGCCAGCGCGCGCACCTGGGCCATCGGCCCCAGCCTCGTGTGGCCCGTGTTTCAGGGCGGGCGCCTGCGCGCCAACCTGTCCGCCGCCGAGGCGCGCTTCGAGCGCGCCTACGCACGCTATCGCCAGGCCGTGCTGGGTGTGCTCGAAGAGGTCGAGGGCGCACTGGTGGCGCTGGCCGAAGAGCGCCGCGCGGCGCAGTCCCTCGCCGATGCCGCCGCCGCCAGCCGCGAGGCCGTAGACCAGGCGCGCGCCCGCTACGAGAGTGGCCTCTCGCGCTTCCTCGCTGTGCTCGACGCCCAGCGCACGCTGACCGATATCGAAGACCAACTGGCCGCCCGCCAGACGGCCGCGCGCACCAGCCTCGTGCGCCTGTATAAGGCGCTTGGGGGCGGCTGGCACGCGCTCGGCGAACCCCCCGCCTAGGCGGCGCAAGAATATAGAACTTGCCAATGGCGCCCGCGCGGGGTAGCGTGTGCGCGGGAGGGCAAGCCATGCGCAGGCAGCGTCTAATCTTCGGGGTGTTGCTGGGCCTGGCCGCGGGGTGCGCCACCATGCCGGACCTCGACCGCATGGCTGTGCAGCGCGCAGCCTGGGGCAAGACGGCCGAAGGCGAAGCGGTCGCTCTCTACACCCTGACCAATGCCAACGGTATGACCGCGCAGATCACCAACTACGGCGGCATCGTGGTAGCACTCACCGCGCGCGACCGACACGGCCGCTATGAAGACGTGGTGCTGGGCTTCGATTCGCTGCAGGGCTATCTGGCCGGGCACCCCTACTTCGGCGCCATTGTCAGCCGCTATGCCAACCGCATCGCGCACGGCCGCTTCACGCGCGACGGCGAGGTGTATGCACTGGCCACGAACAACGGACACAACGCGCTGCACGGTGGCGAGCGCGGCTTCGACAAGCGCGTGTGGCAGGCGACCCCGTTTGAGGAGGCAGATGCCGTCGGCCTCACGCTCACGCGCCGGAGTCCGGATGGTGAAGAGGGTTATCCGGGCACGCTCGATGTGACGGTGACCTATCGCCTGCTGAATGATGACGCCCTACGCATCGACTACGAGGCCGTGACCGACGCGCCCACCGTGGTGAACCTCAGCAACCACAGCTACTTCAATCTCAATGGTGCCGGCGCGGGCGATATCCTGGGGCATGAGGTGCGCCTCTTTGCCAGTCACTACACGCCCGTCGACGCGACCCTCATCCCCACCGGCGAGATTGCCACCGTCGCCGATACGCCGCTCGACTTCCGCACGGCCAAGGCCATCGGCCGCGACATCGGCGTCGCGCACAACCAACTGGTCCACGGCGGCGGCTACGACCACAACTTCGTGCTCGACAAAGACACACCCGGCGCGCTGCGCCTGGCCGCGGAAGTGTATGCACCCGACAGTGGCCGCGCGATGGCGGTGCACACCACCGCCCCAGGCGTGCAGTTCTACACCGGCAACTTCCTCGACGGCAGCCACGTGGGCAAGGGCGGCGTGGCTTACGAACACCGCGCGGGATTCTGTCTGGAAACCCAGCACTTCCCCGACTCGCCCAATCAACCCGCCTTCCCCAGCACGGTGCTGCGCCCCGGCGAACGCTATACGCAGACCACGCTCTACCAGTTCGACGCGCTGCGAGGCTGGCGACTCGACACGCGCGACGCCACGCGGCACAATGCCCGCTTGTGGCAACGTGGGAGGTATGGACATGAACCGACGTGATTTTCTGAGTGCGGGCCTGACGGCGGCGGGCGCTACCGCGCTGGGCACGGCCACGCTGGGCGCGCGCGTGGCACAGGCGCAGGAAGCCGCCAGTGCAGATGCGGCGGCCCCGGGCTTCAAGCTGAAGTATGCGCCGCACTTTGGCATGTTCGCGGATTCGGCCGGCGACGACCCGGTCGACCAGCTCGCGTTCATGGCGGACCACGGCTTCACCGCGCTCGAAGACAACGGCATGATGGGCCGCCCCGTGGAAGACCAGGAGCGAATCGCCCGTGCGATGGAGCGGCTCGGCATGACGATGGGCGTGTTTGTGGCGTCGGCCGACTTCAACAATGTGACCTTTGCCTCGGAGCGGCGCAGCGCGCGTATCCAACTGCGCCGCCAGATGGAGGCCGCCGTCGAAACGGCCAAGCGCGTGAACGCGACGTGGTGCACGGTGGTGCCGGGCCGCTACGACCAGGGCACCGCGTGGGAGTATCAGACCGCGCGTGTGGTGGACAACCTGAAGTTCTGCGCGGAAATCTGCGAGCCGGCCGGGCTGGTGATGGTGCTCGAGCCGTTGAACGCGCTACGCGACCACCCGGGTCTCTTCCTCACGCGTATCCCGCAGGCCTACCAGATTTGCCGGGCGGTCGAAAGTCCCTCCTGCAAGATTCTAAACGATCTGTACCACCAGCAGATTACCGAAGGAAACCTGATTCCCAACATTGACCTGGCGTGGGACGAGATCGCCTACTTCCAAGTGGGGGACAACCCGGGCCGCAACGAACCGACCACCGGCGAAGTCAACTTCAAGAACGTGTTCAAGCACATCTATGAGCGCGGCTTCGAAGGCGTCGTGGGAATGGAGCACGGTGTCTCGGGCGAAGGAAAGGCGGGCGAGCAGGCGCTGCTTGAAGCGTACCGCTACTGCGACAGCTTCGACGCCTGATGCGGCCCCTCGCGAGGAAAGTGGCCGCTACCGATAATAGTGCGTAAGCGCGGAATCTACATATTCCAGCGCTTCGTAGACCGGACCATCCAAGTGCAACACGGCCACCACCGGCTCGCGATGCAGGCGCGCCAGCGCCGAGCGGGTCGCGGTCAGGATGTCGCCCGGTAAAGAACTCACATACAACGACTTCTGCAGCTCGGTGGCCAGTTCATTTTCACCGGCGTCGCGCAGGCGATGCACCAAACCCTTGATGGTCGCGTAGAGTTCGCCATTGGTCGTGATGGCGGTTTTGTGTACGCTCATCCGGCAGTACTCCATTTGCCTGTGGCGTGGAACGCCGCACGCCCATCGCTTTATTCAGACTATAGCTAATGGTCTGAATGATTTGAAATCCTTGATGCAACGAATAATATGGCCGAGCGCCGCGTTGCGCGCGTCAGGAGAAGAGCATTGAGCACACGTTTACTGTTTGCGGCCTGTTTGTGCAGCGCCGCATCGCTGGCCCACGCGCAAGGGGGCGGGCCGCCGCCCGCGGCCGTCGAGGTGGGCGCCGTGACCGAAGGGCGCATTTCGCCGAGCGCCGAATTCCGCGCCACCGTGTTTTACAAGGAAGTGGCGAACGTGGCGACCGAGGTCGAGGGCAAGATTATCGAGGTGGCCTTTGAAGAGGGCGACCACATCACCGCGGGCGAGCCCCTTATCCGGCTGGATGCGGAGCTGCTTCAGGCCGACCTGGCCAATGCACGCGCCAACTATCAGCGCGCGCGCACATTGCAGAAGCAAGAGCAGGTACGGCTCGAACGTGCCGAGACCCTGCTCGACGACGACATCACGACGGAGCAGGAATTCGACGACATCCGCTTTACCGTCGAGCGCTACGGGCACGAGGCCGATGCGGCCCAGGCCATGGTGCGCCGGCTGGAAAGCGAGATTGCAAAGAAGACGGTGCGCGCGCCGTTTGACGGGGTGGTGTTGGAGCGGCGGGCGGAAGTCGGAGACTGGATGGCCAGCGGCGACGTGCTGGCGGTCTATGCACGCGGTGACGTGTTCGACATCATCGCGAACGTGCCGGAGTCGCGTCTACCCCATATTGCGGCGGGCCAATTGGTGCCGGTGCACGCACTCGACCGTGAGTTCGAGGGGGCAGTGCAGACCAAGATTCCGCGGGGCGATATTGAGACGCGCACCTTTCCGGTCAAGATACGCGTGCAGGACCAGCCCTGGCTGCTGGAGGGGATGAGCGCAACGGTGCGCCTGCCGATAGGCCAGGCGATGCAGGCGACGCTGGTGCCGCGCGACGCTATCGTGATGAAGCCGGGCACCAACCAGGTGTTCCTTGCGAGCGACGATACCGCTCGCGAGGTGGAGGTGGAGGTGCTGGGCTATGAGGACGGCCGCGCCGGCGTGCGTGGCGACGGAATCGAGGCGGGCATGCAGGTGGTGGTCAAGGGCCAGGAGCGCCTGCGTGATGGCCAGCCCCTGCAGGTGCAATCGTCCTAGCGCCGTGCGGCCGCAACCCGAAAGGGCAGCATGAACCTCATCAGCCTTTCCATACGCCAGCCCGTAACGGCCATTGTGGGCGTTATTCTGGTGTTGCTCTTCGGCCTGGTCTCGCTGCAGCGCATCCCGGTGCAACTGGCGCCGAACGTGGAAGAGCCGGTTATCACCGTGCGCACCGTTTGGCCGGGGGCCACGCCCTACGAAATCGAGAGCGACATCATCGAAGAGCAGGAGGAATTCCTGAAGGGCATTCCCGGGCTCTACGAAATGGAGAGCAGCGCGCGCAACGGGGTGGGGGAAATCACGCTGCGCTTTCGCATCGGCACCGACAACGACATCGCGCTGTTGCGCGTCTCGAACAAGCTCGACGAAGTGCCGGAATATCCGGAGAACGTTGACCGGCCCATCATCAGTGCGTCCGGTGCCGAGCGCTCGCCCGTGATGTGGGTGATGCTGCAGACGACGGAGGGGAACGACCGGCCGATCGAGACGTACCTGACCTTCTTCGAGAACGATGTGCGGCAATTCTTCGACCGGGTGCCAGGCGTATCGGACCTGTTTATCGGGGGCGGCATCGAGACGGAGATGCACGTGCGCGCAGACCCGGAGCGGCTGGCCCGCTACAACCTGACCATCGACCAGGTGGTGACGGCGCTGCAGCAGGACAACAGCAACATCTCGGCCGGCAACCTCGACGTGGGCCGGCGCGCGTTCCGCGTGCGCTCCGTAGCGGAGTACCGCTCGCCGGAAGAAGTGGAGGAGGTGATGCTGGTGTCGGACGGCGAGCGCTTTGTGCGCCTGGCCGACGTGGCCGAGGTCGAGCGCGGCTATGAACGGCGCACCACACCGGTGATCAGCGGGGAGCAGCGCAGCATTGCGATTGGTGTGCGCCCCGAACCGAACACCAATATCCTGCGATTGACGGACGACGTGGAGGCGGTGATTAACGAACTCAACGAGACCCTGCTGCCGGCGCAGCAACTCGAGCTGGTTATCGTGAACGAGCAGCGGCCCTACATCCGCGGCTCGATCGAGCTGCTCCAGCAGAACATCGCGATTGGCGGCGCACTGGCCATTCTCGTTCTGCTCGTGTTCCTGCGCAGTATCGCGCCCACGATTGTGGTATCGACCGCGATTCCCATCAGCATCATCGGTACCTTCAGCGTGATGTACGCTTCGGGCAGCAGCCTCAACGTGGTCAGCCTCGCGGGCATCGCCTTTGCCGTGGGCATGCTGGTCGACAACGCGATCGTGGTGCTCGAGAACATCGACCGCCACCGCAAGATGGGCAAGCCGCCGCGCCAGGCGGCGTACGATGGCACGACCGAAGTGTGGGGCGCGGTGCTGGCCTCGTCACTCACCACCGTGGCGGTGTTTCTGCCGGTGGTCTTTCTCGAAGACGAGGCGGGCCAGTTGTTCAAGGACATCGCAATTGCGGTCGCGACCGCGGTACTGCTGAGTCTGGTGGTGTCGATGACCGTCATCCCGATGTTCTCCAGCCGCCTCTACGCGTACCTGGAGCGGCGCAACAGCAAGAAGAGCGACGCGGCGAAGAAGACCTCGGGGGCGCTGGTGCGCGTGGGCAATACGCTGGGCGCGGGCTTCATGGCGGTGGTGCGGGGCGCGCTGTACAGCCCGCTCACGCGCGCGGCCACGGTGCTCCTGCTGGCGGGGGGCGCGGTGTTTACCGCGTGGGCGCTGTTTCCGAAGATGGAGTACCTGCCGCAGGGCAACCGCGACCTCATCATCAACGTGATGATTCCGCCGCCGGGCCTGAGCTACGAAGAGCGACTGGCGATTGGCGAAGAGATATTCGACTTCTTCGAGCCCTATCGCGTGGAGGGCGGCAAAGACGGCTATCCCCGCGTGCGGCACATGTTCTATGTCGGCCGCCAGGGCGCCATGGTCTTCGGCGTCATCAGTGCCGACCAGGCGCGCACCCGCGAACTGATACCCCTCGCACAAAAGGTGATCGGCCGCATCGAGGGGGTGTTCGGCATCAGCAACCAGGCCAGCATCTTCCAGAGCGGTATCGGCGAAGGGCGCACCATTACCGTCGATGTGAGCGGGCCCAACCTCGATCGGCTGGTGCAGGTGGCGGGGGCAATGCTGGGCAAGGTGCGCGAGCGCATCGACGAGGTGCAGGTGCGGCCGGTGCCCTCGCTCGACCAGTTGTTTCCCGAATCGAACTTCGTGCCCGACCGCGAACGCCTGCGCAGTGTCGGCATGACGGCGCGCCAGTTCGGCATCGCACTGGACGTGTTGATGGACGGCCGCGATATCGGCGACTTCAAGCGCGAGGGCGAAAAGAAGATTGACCTGGTGGTGAAGGCGACGGAGGAAGTGATTCCCACGCCCGAGGCCCTGGCCAATGCCCTGCTCGTCACGCCGCAGGGCGAGGCCGTGCCGGTCTCGTCGCTCGCGCGGCTCGACCAGGAGACCGGCCTGACCGAGATTCGCCACCTCGAGCGTGCGCGCACCGTATCGTTGCAGGTCACACCGCCGTACAGCATCACGCTGGAAGAGACGATGCAGATCATCCGCAACGAGATTCAGCCCGAGTTGGAAGAGCAGGGCATGCTGAGCGGCGTGCGTATCGGCATGAGCGGCACCGCCGACAAGCTGGCCCAGACGCGCCAGGCGCTACAGTGGAACTTCCTGCTGGCGGCGCTCATCAGCTACCTGCTGATGTCGGCGCTGCTCGGCAATTTCCTCTATCCCTTTGTCATCATGTTCACCGTGCCGCTGGCGAGTGCGGGTGGCTTTATCGGGCTGCGCCTGGTCAATACCTTCATTGCGCCGCAGCAGCTCGACATCCTCACCATGCTCGGCTTCATCATCCTCATCGGCATCGTGGTGAACAACGCCATTCTGATTGTTTACCAGGCCCTGCAATATGTGCGGGTGGAGGGCTACGACCACCACGAGGCCATCCTGCAGGCCGTGCGCGTGCGGCTGCGCCCCATCTACATGAGCGCCACCACCAGTGTCTTCGGTATGCTGCCACTCGTGCTGTGGCCGGGGCCCGGCTCCGAACTCTACCGCGGCCTCGGCAGCGTCGTGCTCGGCGGTCTCGCGCTGTCCACCCTCTTCACCGTCTTCCTTATCCCCGCGCTGCTGACCCTGTTCATCCGCTGGGAGACGCCCGGCAGCGGCACCGGCGGCGACGGTGGCGATGGCAAGGCGGAGGAGAAGGCAAAGCCCGCACAAGAAGCGCAGGCGGCGCAACAGCCGAAGGAAGAACCCGAGCCCGCCCCCGCGAAGTAAGCCGGCCGCGATATGAGCGCGGCTTGCAGTCCCGACACTTACTGCCCGTGGGTGCCCAGGTCAAGCGAGCGGTATTGCACAGCTTCGGCGACGTGGGTTGCGGCGATGTGCTCGGCTTCTTCGAGGTCGGCGAGGGTGCGGGCCACGCGCAGGATCTTGTCGTAGGCGCGCGCGCTGAGGCCCATGCGGTCGACGGCGGCTTCCAGCAGCGCCTTGGCATCGTCGCCGGGCTGGCAGTGGGTGCGTACGGCGCGCGCATCGAGCCGCGCGTTACAGCCGACCTTCGGGCCGTAGCGCGCGCGTTGGCGGTCGCGCGCGGCTTGCACTTGTTGGCGCACGTCTTCAGTCGTCGGACCACTCGGCCGTGGGTCGCTCAATTCGTCAAAGCTCAGCGCCGGCACATCGACGTGCAGGTCGATGCGATCGAGCAGCGGCCCGCTCAGCCGGTTGATGTAGCGCTGCACCTCGCCGGGCGCGCAGCGGCAGTGGCGGCGCGGGTCGGTACGGTACCCGCAGGGGCACGGGTTCATGGCGACGACGAGCATGAAGCGGCTGGGCAAGGTGACGGAATAGCTGGCGCGGCGGATGTGCACGAGCCCCTCTTCGAGCGGCTGGCGCAATACCTCGAGCGCGGCGCGGTTGAACTCCGGCAACTCGTCGAGAAAAAGCACGCCATTGTGCGCGAGGCTCACCTCGCCCGGCGTGGCCTGTTGGCCATGGCCCCCGCCCGAGATCGACACGGTGGTGGCGGTGTGGTGTGGCGCGCGAAACGGCCGCTGCGTGATGAGCGCGGCGCGGCCGTTGAGTTGCTTCGCCACGCTGTAGACCCGCGTCGTCTCGAGCGCCTCGTCGAACTCGAGTGCCGGCAGGATGCCTGGCAGGCGCGAGGCCAGCATGGTCTTGCCCGTACCCGGAGGACCCACCATCAACAGATTGTGGCCACCGGCCGCGGCCACGGTCAGTGCGCGCTTCACGTGCGCCTGGCCGCGCACCTCGTTCAGGTCGGGTACGGCGCGGCGCCCGGCGGCGAAGAGCGCGTCGACATCGGTGCGGTGTGGCGCGATGGTGGTTGTGCCGCCCAGGAAGTCGACGGCGTCCATCAGTTTGCCGATGGGCACGACATCGAAGTCGGCGAGCACGGCGGCTTCTTCGGCATTGACCGCGGGCAGCAAGAGGCCACGCAGGCCGGCCGCGCGCGCCGCCATGGCAATGGGCAGCGCGCCGGCAATCGGGCGCAGGCTGCCGTCGAGCGCGAGTTCGCCGGCCAGCGCATAGTCGCGGATGCCGCCCTCGGGCACCTGGTCCGACGCGAGCAGCAGGCCCACCGCGATAGGCAGGTCGAGCGCGCTGCCTTCCTTGCGCTGGTCGGCGGGGGCCAGGCTCACCAGCACGGTGCCATGCGGCAGGCGGAAGCCGCTGTTGCGTACGGCCGAACGCACGCGCTCGCGGCTCTCCTTCACCGAGGCGTCGGGCAGGCCGACGATGTCGAAGCGGAACTCGCCGGGACGGCTGTCGACCTCGACATCGATGAGAAAGCCATCGATCCCAAAGACGCCACAACTGCGCACGCGTGCCAGCAAGATTTCGGACCCCCGCTCGTACGCGAGTAGCGTCGGCCATGCGGGCAGGGCGTGTCAATCTTGTGCGGCTGCCCGGCGGCGCGGCAGTGCCCCTGCGCCAACGAAATAATCCCCCCGAAATCCGGGCTCTTGTGTTACGCTCCGATAACTGAGTCGTCAGGTAGGAACCGGTGAGGAAGCACTATGAACCAGTACCGCGTGCGAATCGTTTTTTGTGTGGGACTTCTGGTGGCGGGCGTTGGCCTGTCGGGCTGTCCGATGATGGCCGAGCCGGCTGCCTTTACCTTGCTGGTGGTGAATCAAGCGCCACGCATCCTAACGGCCATCGAACTGCGCGACCCGAGTACCGATGAATTCGTGCAGGTCAATACCGAAGACCTGGTCGAGGGCGACATCGTGCGCTATGTGCTGGACTACGACCAATTCGTCAACGCCGAGAAAGCAATTACCGTGCGGGGTGATTGGGTATCGTCGATTCCCGGCGAGATTGTAACGGTCAGCGGCTTCTTTCAGAGCACGCAGGTCGTTGCACCCGATGGCGCGGGTCTGGTGTTCAGTATATGGACCGAAAGCGGTGAGATTGCCGTCGGGTATGACGTGGTGGAGGACACGGCGAAGTCGGACGCGACCAGCTTCACGGCGCTGTTCGATACCCTGCGCTGAACCGTTGGCGCACGTTCCAGCCTGCGCCCACGCAAAGCACGCATACGAAGCATGCATACGAAGCACGCAGATAAAGCATCCATACAAAGCGCCCGCCAGGCGAACCCGGCGGGCGCGGTAGCAGGCCGTATGGTCTTGCTGCTCAGGCGGCGAGCGCGGGCTCTTCCGGTACGGTGGGGAAGTCGCCGCTGAACTCGCGCAGGCGGCGCGGCTCGGCGGGGCGGCGCCCGTCGTAGAAGTTGCACGCGCGGTAGTACTTCACGTCTTCCCACCACAGCCGTGCGTAGGTGGGGTCTTTCATGAACTTGCGCACGAGGCTGACCGGCGCTGTGAAGGCCTGAAGGAACGGGCCCACCATCTCGCTGGGGTCGCGGAAGCATTCCCAGTCGCAGTCCGTGCACTGCGCGGCCGTGTCCACCTTCTTCAGGTCCAGCTCGTAGAACTTGCCGAAGTTGTCGTGGCCACGATACCCGCAGGGATAGGCGTTGCCATCGACCGAGTTCACGAACCAGAAGTCGATCCCGCCGCGGCAGCCGTAGGCCTCGCCCGTCGCGATGTCGGCGTATTCGCGGTACAGCGTGTACAGCGAGGCACGCGGCGAGAAAATGCGCAACTGCGAGCGGAACTCCGGCACCGTATCGAACAGCGCCTTGAACAGGCGGGCACGTTCGCCACGCGTAAACTTGATCACGCGGTCGAGCGAGGAGGCGGCGTAGACCGCGTCGAGCCCCTGCGCCTGCTCGGCCTCGTCGATGCTCATCGGGTAGCAGCAATTGACGATGGTGAAGCCCAGGTCGCCGACAAAGCGGTAGAATTTCTGCATGGACTGGCGCATGGCCGCGCCAAACGCATCGAGGTAATCGCCTTCGTTCCTGAACTGCTCGGGATACAGGTCCCAGGTCTGCGTGCCGCCGACATTGCGGTTCACGCCGAGGTTGGCCGAGGGATAGATGCCGGCCTCGTGGAAGATCGGCAGCGCGCGCTCGATACCCTCGATCAGCTTGGGAAAGCCGCGCATGCGCTCGTGCACTTCCGGCACCGCCGAATCGATGCTGATCCAGAAGTTGCGGATCTTCGTCTCGGCCAGCCGCTCGACCATCGTGCGCACGCGCCGCTCCCAGTTGGGCGCGTCCGGGTTCTTCAGCACATAGCCGTTGGTGCCGGTGCGCAGAAACTGGATACCCTGGTTGCCCGCGTGGTGCATCAGTTCGATGAGCTCGTCCTGCATCAGCAACGGCTCGCCACCGGTGAACGACAGCACCTGAATCCCGCGTTCGGCGGCCGCGTCGATGTTGCGCTTGATTTCGTCGACGGTCATCTGGCTGCGGTCGTACCTATTGGTCACGCGCATCTCGCACTGCGGGCAGCGCGCGTTGCACTTGTCGGTCATCTGGATGACCAGCTGGCCCGGCACACGCCGTTCAAGGACGACCTTCTTCAACGTGTGCAGAACTGGAACGCGCTGACTCATGCTGGTAACTCCCGTCGGTTGCCGGCAGGGGCCGCCGGGCCACTCGATCATGCTGCGTACGGGGGCGTGCTTACGCCGCTACGTGACCCCGAATGAGACCGGAAGTCTGTTAGACTCGCGTTACGCCGTGGTCAGAACTGTGTAACATATAGGCCACGAAAAACAATGGCCCACAATATGCGGTGCTGTGCCAATCGGACTCACTGAAAAAGCAACCAGCATGCTAACCCACCCTTTACGCGATCCTAATGGTCGAATCGTACGGTCGGGCGCGTAGCCAATCTGCACCTCATGCGAGGCCCGCCATGAAAATCGACCTGCACTGTCACTCGAAACATTCGCGCCATCCGGTCCTCTGGATCATGCAGAAGCTGGGCTGTCCCGAGAGCTTTACCGAACCGGTCGAGCTGTATCAGTTCCAGCGTACGCAGGGGATGGACGCCGTCACGATTACGGACCACAACGTGATCGACGGATGCCTGGACATTCTGCACCTGCCCGACACGTTCATGGGCTGCGAGTACACGACCTATTTCCCGAGCGATGGCTGCAAGGTTCACATCCTCGCCTACGAATTCACCGAGGCGCAGCACAAGGAAATCACCGAAGCGCGCAAGAACATCTACGACCTGGTGGCCTACTTTCGTGCGCACAAGATTCGCCACGCGTGCGCGCATCCCCTGTTCGGGGTGAACGACCGGCTGAGCATCGGCCATATCGAGCAACTGATTCTGCTGTTCAAGAACTGGGAGTTGAACGGCGATATCGCGCCCGCGCTGAACGACGCCACGCGCCGCCTGTTCACCTCGCTCACGCCGGCGCTCATCACGCAGTTGGCGGACAAGCACGGCATCGAGCCGCACGACCCCGAGCCCTGGATCAAGCACATCATTGCCGGGCAGGACGACCACAGTTCGCTCAATCTGGCGCGCAGTTATACCGAGGTGCCCGGCGCCACGACACTCGATGAATTCTGGGACGGCATCGCCGCGCGCTCGGCCGACCTGTGCGTCTATGAGGCGACGCCCGAGATGTTCGCGCGCAACGTCTACGCCATTGCCTATCAATTCTACAAGAGCAAGATGAACCTGGAAGGCTACGTCAACAAGGACCTGACCCTGCGCTTTGTCGACAACGTGCTGCACCGCCGGCCCGAGATGACCGAGAGTTGGGCCTCGCGCTTTGTGTTCTTCCTGGCCTCGCGCCGGCGCACGAAGTCCGCCAACGGCAAGAACCGCAGCCTGGTGAACCTCGCGCGCAGTGAAGCGGAGAAGGTGATTCACGCCGACCCCAAGTTGTTGGCCCTGGTGCAGAAGAGCCGCCACGAGATTGAAGACCCCGACGCCACGTGGTTCGACTTTACCGACACGCTATCGAACAAGATGCTGACCCATGTGATCAGCACCCTGGCCGAGCGGCTCTTGCGCGGCCAGATCTTCGACCTGTTCCAGGCGCTGGGGTCGGCGGGCTCGCTGTATGCCACGCTGGCGCCCTACTTCGTGGGCTACGCCCACTTCACGCAACAGCGCTTCTTTGCCGACCAGGTGCTCAATGCCTTTGGCCTCGACGCGCGCAATGTGGGCGGGCCGCGCGTCGCGCATTTCACCGATACCTTCTACGAGGTGAACGGCGTGGCGCGCACGCTGCAGCAGCAGGTCGATATCGCGCAGGGCCTGGGCTACGACTACCGCGTGGTCACGTGTCCGCCCGCCGACCAGCCCCCGCGCCCGGGCGTGGTGAACTATGCGCCCGTGGGCACCTACGAGATTCCCGAGTATCCCGAGGTGAAGCTGCTGATGCCGCCCCTGTTGCGCATGCTGCGCGGGGCCTACGATGCGCGCTATACGCATCTGCACGTGGCCACGCCGGGGCCGGTGGGGCTGGCGGGCCTGGCCATCGCGCGCATCCTGCGGCTGCCGGTCGCGGGCACCTATCACACCGCGTTTCCGCAGTACGGCCGCATGCTGACCGGCGATATCTTTGTCGAAGACATCCTCTGGCGCGCGATGATCTGGTTCTACGAACAGCTCGACGCGGTATATGTTCCCTCACGCGCGACGGGCCAGGAACTCATCGACCACGGGCTGAACCCTGACCGCATCCGCATTTATCCGCGCGGCTGCGATGTGGACCGCTTCCATCCGGCCCAGGCCGACGCCACGCTGCTGCACCGCTACGGCGTGCGTGCCGGCGAGCCGACGCTGCTCTACGTGGGGCGCGTATCGAAAGAGAAGAACCTGCACATCCTGCAGCAGGCCTACCGCAAAGTGCTGCGGCAAACGCCGCACGCGCGCCTGGTGGTGGTGGGCGACGGGCCCTACCGCGCGACGATGGAGCGTGAACTGGCCGACACGCCCGCGGTCTTTACCGGTTACCTGACCGGCGACGATTTGCCCGCGCTGTACGGCGCGTGCGACCTGTTCGTCTTCCCCAGTACGACCGACACCTTTGGCAATGTGGTGCTCGAGGCGCAGGCCTGTGGCACGCCGGTGGTCGTGACGGACCAAGGCGGCCCGGCCGAAAACCTCTTGCCGGGCGAGACGGGCCACATCGTGCCGGGTGAAGACGCGGCGGCACTGGCCGGGGCGATTGCGGGACTCTTGGGCGAACCCGGCCGGCTGAAGGCCATGGGCCTGGCCGCCCGTGCCTACATGGAATCGCGCGGTTTTCAGCAGGCCTTCGGTACGCTCTACAATATGTATTGCGGCGGCACGGCCGACCCCGAGAAGACGGCCCGCGCCGAGCGCGCGATGAACGCCGCCGCCGCGAGTGCCCTGGCGCTCTAGGAGCATGCGATGACGCGATACGTGGCGGCCTTGACGGGCGCCTGGCTGTGGGCGCTGGCCGCCGCGGCGCAGCCGGCAGGCACCTTCGACTGGGCGGCGGCTGACTATCTCTATCCCGGCGTGAAGCAGGCTGAGGTGCGCATCGAGACGCCGCGCCCGGTTGATGCGTTTGCCGTGCGCGTGGAGCTCGACACGCCGGGCCTCGCACTGGTGGGCAGCCCGCGCGCCGATGCCTACACGCCGGGCAGCGAAGAGGTGCGCCGCACGACCACCCGCGACTTCATGCGGCAGGCGCGCCTGGCCGGGCAACCGGTGGTGGTGGCGCTGAACGCGAACCCCTGGTCGCCCTGGCCGCGGCCGCCGGGCGAGGAATCGCTGGCCGACCCCAGTGGCCTGCTGATGACCGGCGGTCAGCTGGTCTCTCAACCCGAAAGCAACCGGCCCGCGTTTATCCTGCGGGGCGACGGCACCGCCGCGCTGGTGGATACGCCGGCCGCCTTCGACACGACGAACATCGAGAACGCGGTGGCGGGGTTCAGCTTCTGTCTGCAAGGCGGCACCCCGCTGCCGAGCGGCACGCAACTGGCCCCGCGCAGCGGCATCGGCCTGACCGCCGATGGGCGCACGCTGATCCTGCTGGCGGTGGACGGGCGGCGCCATGCCTCGCAAGGGGCCACCGTCGAAGAGGTAGGGGCGTGGCTGCGCTACTTCGGCGCCAGCGAAGGCATCAACCTCGACGGCGGCGGCTCGACCTCGCTGGCCTATTGGGACCGAGCTGCGCCGGGCCCCGACCGCGCCGCGCTGTGGAATCGGCCGGTCGGCAATGGCATCGACTGGCTCGAGCTGCCCCCGGAAGTTGAGGAGAACTCGTTCTTTACCAGCGAGCGTACCGTGGCCAACAGCATCGGCGTGGCCACACCCTTTCTCGAAGTGACGGCGAATCCCGCCGACCGCGAACTGCCCATCGGCGCGACCTTCACCCTGAGCGTGGAGGTGGCGGGAGCGGTCGGTGTGCCCAGCTATACCTGGCGCAAAGACGGGGTGCCCCTGCCCGATGCCCCCGATGCGCCCGCCCTGCGGGTGAACGGTGCGGGCCCGGCCGACAGCGGCGCCTACGACGTCATCGTGCGCGACGATTACCTGGAAGTGCAGAGCGCACCCGCACAGGTGACCATAGCCGCGCCTGTGCCCGTGGCAGGGCCCGCCATGCTGGGGCTGCTCGCGTTGGCCGTGGGTGCCCTCGCGGCGGCGCGGCGGCGCTAGGCCCGTGCACGTGCGCCGTGCGCTGCTGCTGATGATGATGACCGGTCTGGCCTGGGCAGCCGTGGCCCAGCCCATGGTGCTCGATACCGATATCGGCGACGACATCGACGATACCTGGGCGCTGGCGATGCTGCTGCAGTCGCCCGATGCCGATGTGCGGCTCATCACGACCGCCACCGGCAATACGCCCGCGCGCACCCGCTTGGCGGCCAAGCTGCTCGAGACGCTCAGCCGCACCGATATCCCCCTCGGCACCGGTGTGCAGGACAACGCGGCGCCGCTGCACCAGGCCGCCTGGCTGGGCGACTACACCCTGGACGATTACCCCGGCACCGTGCACGAAGATGGGGTGCAGGCGCTTATCGATGCGCTACGCGCAGCCGAAGAGAAGATGACCCTGCTGACCATCGGGCCACTGACCAACTTGGCCGCTGCGCTCGAGCGCGCACCCGACATCGCGCAGCGCGCGCGCGTGGTGGCGATGGCCGGCAGCGTCGACGTGGGCTATGGCGGGCGCGATACACCCCAGGCCGAGTGGAACGTGCGGCGAGACGTGGCCGCCGCACAGCGCGTGTTCGCCGCGCCCTGGGAGATTACCCTGGCACCGCTCGACCTGTGCGGCACCCTGCACCTGGCCGGACCCCGCTATGCCGCCGTGGCCCAGAGCGATGCGCCCGCCGCGCGCGCGGTCATCGCCAACTACGAAGCGTGGACCCGGCGCGGGCAGTTTCCCCAAGATGCCAGCAGTGTCCTGTTCGATTGCGCCGCCGTCTACCTCGCACAACAAGAAGCGCTCGCCAACATCGAAACCATACCCCTCACCATCACCCCAGACGGATACACCCGCCGCGATCCCGAAAACGGACGCCCCGTGCGCGTGGGCCTGAACTGGACCGACCGCGCCGCCATCGAACAGCGCATCGTCGACCGGTTGACCACCACCCGCGACTAGCCGCCCGGCACGCCGGCGAGGCAGCGCGCCGCCAGTCAAGGCGCCAACGCGGACGGGACAGGCACCCACACAAAAGCACAGTCACCTTTAGGCTTGCAGGGTCAAGAAAAAAAGGCCCCGCACTGGTGCAGGGCCAAGGGTGCCGGAGACCGGCATGGCCTTTCGACAGTTCTGTCTTACTGTAATTAGCAGAGAACCGCCGCTTAGGTATACTATCGTGACCATACACAAACACATATAGGCGTGTCAAGCATAGAGGTGCTGGTTATGAAGCGAGTGCTAGGTCTTGATCTGGGGGTTGCAAGTGTTGGCTGGGCACTTGCAGATTTCGAGAAGGACAAACCAGAAGCGGTGGTGGCAATAGGGGCCCGGGTCTTCCAGCCTGGTGTGGATGGCGACTTTGGGTCTGGCAAAGAGGAGTCACGCAATAAGGTAAGGCGTGATGCACGTATGGGACGCAGGCAGACACAGCGACGTGCGCGACGCATGCGCTGGATAGCCGAGCTCCTTCAAGAGACAGGCCTGCTCCCTGACGGACCGATAAGTAACGGTGAGCGGCGACATGCCTTGCTGCAGGAACTCGACCGTACGCTCTATGAGAAGCTTCGCGCTGAGGTGCCACCGCTGCTCCTCGACCAGCTTCCTTACTACCTGCGTACTCGGGCTCTGGACGCCCCCCTTTCTAAGCATGAACTGGGGCGCACTATCTATCATCTAGCGCAGCGGCGCGGATTCTGGAGCAACCGCAAGGCTCCTGCCAGGGATGAAGACGAAAGCCGCGTGAAGACGGCAATCGCAGACTTGGCTGACAAGATCAAGGCGAGCAACCGCCGCACGCTTGGCGAGTATCTCGCACATGTGGACCCGCACGCCGAGCAGCGCATTCGGGGGCGCTGGACAGGCCGCGACATGTACCGCGAAGAGTTCGAAGCGATCTGGGATGCCCAGCAGCAAGCACACGCCGATACATTAACCCCCGAGTTAAAGGCCCGCTTGACCCGCGCGCTGTTCCACCAAAGGCCCCTGCGCAGCCAGCGTGCACTCATCGCGCGGTGTGAACTGGAGCCTGAAGAAAAGCGAGCCCCGTGGGCGCTGCTTTTATCGCAGCGCTTTCGGCTGCTCCAGCGCGTGAACGATCTCACCTATCAGACGGCCGACGGCGAAGTACACGCCTTGACGCCGGAACAGCGCAGCAAGGTGCTGAATCTGCTAGAGGGTCAACAGGAAGTCTCATTTGGCAAGCTGCGCCAGAAAAGCCTGCTGGCGCTTTCCAAGGGCACGACGTTCAACCTGGAGCGTGGCGGCGAGAAGCGCCTGATAGGCAACCGCACCGCAGCCAAGCTACGCGACGTCTTCGGCGACCGATGGGATAGCATGACAACCGAAGAGCGCGAGGGCGTCGTGCGAGATGTGCGCAGCATACGCCTCGAGACGACGCTCGTGCGACGTGCCATACGGGCGTACGGACTAGATAAGGAAGCGGCGACTAAACTGGGCAAGCTCCAATTGGAGGATTGCGCCTACCCCCAATCTTAGACCACGGGCCGGGGAAATTAAGGTGTAGTCCGTGTCTTGTTGATGGTGGTTGTGGCGGCCATCGAGCCGCCGGTTTGTGATGCTGCCGCGTAGCGGAGCCCGTCCCCGCAGGGGCGGCCCGGAGGGCCGAGGGCGGAGCGTAGCGGCGGCATCATGAGTATTCAATTTGCGCTCGCTCCCTCGTGGAATACTTGCGCGGGAGTCCGTTTGTCAAGGGCAGTGTGTTTCCTTTCGCGGTTGTAGTAGTCGAAGTAGCGTCCGAGGCCGCGGTGCAGCGCATGCCCGTCGGCGTAGTCTTTGGGGTAAACTTCTTCGTACTTCACGGTCCACCACAGCCGCTCGATGAAAACGTTGTCCAAGGCCCGGCCGCGGCCGTCCATGCTAATGGCAATCTCTTTATCGAGCAGCACGTCGGTGAAGGCTTCGGAGGTGAACTGCGCGCCCTGGTCGGTGTTGAAGATTTCGGGCGTTCCCTGCGTCAGCGCGCGTTCGAGCGCGGCCACGCAGAATGAACTGTCGAGCGTGTTGGACAACTCCCAAGACAGCACGTAGCGGCTGCGCCATTCGAGCACGGCGGCCAGGTACAGGAAGCCGTGGCGCATAGGGATGTAAGTGATGTCCGTGCTCCACACCTGATGCACCCGCTCTATGGCCACATCGCGCAGGAAATACGGATAGATCTTGTGCCCCGGCGCAGGCTTGCTCGTGTGCGGTCCGGGCGTGATCGCCTGGATGTTCATGCGCCGCATCAGGCGCGCCACCCGCTTGGGATTCACCGCGTGGCCTTGCTCCCTCAGCCAGTCGGTCATGCGCGGATAACCAAATTCCGGATGCCGCATGTACTGCTCGTCGATGAGCCGCATCAGAAGAAGGTTCTGCGCGGACTCCGGCGCTGGCTCGTAATAGAAGTGCGAGCGGGGGACGCCCGCCAACCTGCATTGACGCCGGAGTGAATAGTCCCGGCTGGGGGCCACCCAACGGCGGCGCGTCGCAAGCGGCAGGCTCATAGCTTTTTTTCCAGCCACTTCACATCCATCTTCAGCCGACCGATTTCCTCGTAAAGCGGTGCCGTCAACTCCTCCTCCGTCTTCGCCGCCGGCTGCTTGCCCGAAGCAAAAAGTTCCGGTGCCCGAGCCAGCAGCTGCCGCTTCCAGTCCGAGACCTGGTTCGGATGAACCTCATGCTCCGAGGCCAACTCCGACACCGTCTTCAAACCCTTCACAGCTTCCAAAGCCACCTTCGCCTTGAACTGCTCCGTGAATGACCTGCGTTTCCTGCCCATGTCCTTGCGTCCTTTCCTGACATCGCAAAGACACCGATCCTACACTTAACGCCCTGGTCCTAAAATCGGGGGTAACCGCAGGATTGATACCAACTACAGCGGAAGGGAACGTCGGTGACGGCGGCGCGCCGCGGTGACAATTTTTGTCACTTGCCGTCGTGGTGTGCGCGCGGTTTGGGGTGGCGCAGCGGCTTCGCGGTATTTCAGCGGTGGGCGTAGCGGTGGGCGTAATGTTATGCGGTGGAATGCTTTAGCGGTGTTTCGGGCGGGCTTGGCACGGCTGTTGCCCGGTGGGTATGCGGTTAAAGCAGACCCAGCCGGCCACAGGGTGTGGCCAAGAGGAACGCGCCATGAACGCAACCCGACGCAACGGCTTCACGCTCATCGAACTGATGATAGTGGTGGCCATTATCGCGATCATTCTGGCGGTCGCGATCCCCAATCTGCTGCGCTCGCGGGCGCACGCCAACGAGGCCTCGGCGGTCTATAACGTGCGCGCGATTGTGAGTGCGCAGTCGGCGTTTCACGCGGCGCGCAACGAATACACGCCGGACTTTGCCGACCTGACCACGGCCACGCCGCCGTTCTTGAGTGGCGAATGGAGCGGCACGCGCAATGGCTACAACTATGTGCTGGGCGGGTCGGTGGAGAATTTCACGGTGAACGCGAATGCGCAGGCCTATGGTGTGACGGGGATGCGCGGTTTCTTCAGCGATTCGAGTGGCGTGATTCGGCACGAGCGCCTGGCCGATGCGGATGTGACGAGCAATCCGCTGGACCAGGCTGCCCTCTGATACCCAACCGGTCCAGCGCCTCGTGCGTGTGGATGGACCGCGCTGCAGGGTGCGGGGTTAGGAAGGCCGGCGGCAGAAGGATGGGTCTGCCGCCGGTCGCTTTTTTGGGGGGGGTACGCACGCTAGAGCCATTTAACTTTGCATACATACGAATGAGTGCCGAAAATAATGCTGGCATTCTTGAA
>CAYMLC010000004.1:27902-28391 GCA_964390765.1 uncultured Nitrospirales bacterium | reverse complement strand
TCTCAAGATTGCCAACCCGCGGACCGGTGCGCCGCTCTACGATTTGCCGGAAGCGTCTTCGGCCGATATCGCCGCCGCCTACGAACGCGCCCGCGCCACGGCTCCTGCCCTTGCCGCGATGAAGCCGGGCGAGCGCCTGGCGCACATGCGCAAGATGCGCGAGTACATCGTGGCGCACCGCGAAGAGGTTGTCGAGCAGGTCGTCTCGGAGACCGGCAAACCGCGCACCGAAGCGATGCTGACCGAGGTCTTCCCGACCCTCGACCTCATCAAGTTTTACGAGAAGCACGCCCCGCGCATTCTGCGCGATGAGAAGCACCCGACACCGCTCGTGCTGATTGGGAAGAAGTCGCGTGTCTACTACGAACCCATGGGTACGGTGCTCATCATCTCGCCGTGGAATTATCCGTTCAACCTGTCCATGTGCCCCATCGTCACGGCACTGGTCGCCGGCAACAGTGTGGTCTTCAAGCCGTCCGAGCACACGCC
>CAYMLC010000004.1:0-27892 GCA_964390765.1 uncultured Nitrospirales bacterium | reverse complement strand
GCTGCATGGCCTGGTCGAGCGTATCTGTGAAGGCAGCGACCTGCCCGCCGGCGCCGTGGAAGTGGTCTACGGCGGCAAGGAAGTCGGCAGCGCCTGCATCGAGGAAAAGCCCGACAAGATCTTCTTCACCGGCAGCGAAGCCGCAGGCAAGGCGATTATGCGCCGTGCCGCCGACGACCTGATTCCGGTCGAATTGGAACTGGGTGGCAAGGACCCCTTCGTGGTCTTCGAAGATGCCAATGTCAACCGTACGGTCAACGGCGCACTCTGGGGCTCGAACACCAACAGCGGCCAGACCTGTACGTCGGTCGAGCGCATCTTTGTGCAGGACTCGATTTATCCCGAGTTCGTGAGCGAATTTAAGCGCGAAGTGGAAAAGCTGAAGACGCCCGCCACCATGGGCAACAGCTACAGCGACAAGGCCGCCGATATGGGCTGCATGACCGCTGAGTTCCAGATCGCCAAGTTGGAAGAACAGATTCAGGATGCGGTAAGCAAGGGCGCAACGGTCGAATGCGGCGGCAAGCGCGAGCCAGGTGCTCACCACTTCCCTCCGACCTTGATCACCGGCGTCACGCCGGACATGAAGATTTACTACGAAGAGAGCTTCGGCCCGGTCGCCACGGTGATGGCCTTCAAGGACGAGGCGGAGGCCATCCGCCTGGCCAATGATTCCCCCTATGGCCTGAGCGCGAGCGTGTGGTCGAACGATGTGCGGCGCGCCGACCGCGTGGCCCGCGCCATCGTCACGGGCAACGTCTCGATCAACAATGTGCTAGCCACGCAGGGCAATGCAGCGTTGCCCTTCGGCGGTGTGAAGAAGAGCGGCATGGGCCGCTACAAGGGCGCCCACGGCCTCTACTCGTTCTCCAACATCAAGTCGATCATGGTCGACCAGAACAGCGGGCGCTACGAGCCTATCTGGTATCCGTATACGGAGGAGAAGTATGCGCTGATCGACCAGTTGGTGATAGGCTCTTTTTCCGGCGGCATCGCCGGTTTGCTCAAGACGCTCGTCGCCGGCATACGGCTGCAGCTCATGGAGAAGAAGAGCCACTACTGATGCCCGATGCACCACCCCACTACGACGTCATTATTCTGGGGTCCGGCACGTCGGGCGGCGTGGCCGGGCAAATCCTGACCGAGGCCGGCGCCAGGGTCTTGATGCTCGAAGCGGGCAAGCACTATACGGCCAAAGATTTTCCGATGGCCGAGGCCGAATACAGCCCCAGGCTGTACTGGGGCGGTGGCCTCGAATACAACACGCGCGTCAAGCTCGCCTTCTTGCGTGGGCGCTGTGTGGGCGGTGGCTCGGTGGTGAACGGCGCCTTGATGGACCGCTTCGACGAGGTGGCCCTCGAGGATTTCCGCACCGAAAGCGGTTGCGACTTCTTCACCCAGGCGGCCATGGCGCCGCACTACGATTACGCCGACGCGGCCATCTCTATCGTCGAGATTCCGGAAGACCAGCGCAACAACAATACGCGGGCCTTCATCGAGGGTGCCGACCGTTGCGGCTACCAGTGGAAGCCCATGCGGCGCTGCCAGACCGATTGCGCCACGGAGCGCGGCAACGACTGCATGGCCTGCCTGGGCGGGTGCCACCGCGACTCGAAGCAGAGCACGCTGGCAACCTATGTGCCTCGGGCCATGGCCGCTGGTATGGAGCTTCAGTCCGAATGCTTCGTGCATCGAATCGAGCATACGGCCGACGGTGTAACGGTCCATGCGCAGCAACACGGTAAAGCGCACACGTGGCGCGCGGGCAAGGTGGTGCTGGCGCTGGGCGCGTTCGGCACCAGCCAGCTGCTCCTCAACAGCGGCTTCAAGGACCGGTTGCCCGCAGTGGGTACCCGCGTGTCGATGCATCCGCAGTACATGAGCTTTGCGGAGTTCGACCACGAGGTCGACGCGCACAAGGGCGTGCTACAGGGTGCCGCATCCGACGACGCCCGCTTCCGCCCGCGTGGGTTCAAGCTGGAATCGGTCTTTGCACCACCCATATCGGTAGGTGTGTTGAGCGAGAAGACCGGCAAGCCGCTGCAGGAATTCCTGCGCAACTATCGCCACTTCGCCTGCATGGAAGTGGCGGTACGCGACGAGGCCGTGGGTGAATTGCAGACCAATCGCAATGGGCGTCTGCGCATCCTGAAAGACCTGACCGACCAGGACCGCGCCCGTGCACGCGACGGCCTGGGCGTGATTCGCGAGATTCTGGGCAGCCTGAACCCGCGCAAGTTTCACGAGTTCGACTGGGCCTTCGGCCTGCACCTCATGGGCGGATGCTGCATGGGTCAGGACGCGCGCACCAATGTGGTGGCGCCCGACTTCACCGTGCACGACCACCCCAACCTGCTGTGCGCCGACTCGAGTGTGTTCCCCAACGCGCCCGGCATCAACCCGGCGCTCACGATTATGGCGCTCACCCACCGCATGGCGAGCGCGCTCGCAGGAGAACAACCGGTACCATGGCAAGCGCAAGCCTCCCCGCCGGCCTCGATTCCCGCTTCCTGAGCGAGGCCGCCCTGCGCGGGCTCAATCGCATCGGCGACATCTGGTGTCCGCGCAATGGCGACCACCCGTCCTTCAGCGAGCTGGGTTGTATCGCGCACATCGACACCCTGGTCGAGCACGCGCCCGAAGAAGATATCGCCCAGCTCAATACGTTTCTGGCACTGATGTCCGTGATGCCGGGCTTCTTCGTGCGCTTCGTCCTGTGGCTGTCCAAGACGGGGGACAACTGGCCCGACTTCATCGGCTCGCAATTGCGCCTGCTCAATATCGGGCTGCGCAGCCTCTGCATTACGCTCTATTACAACGGCAAGACCGGCCCCGATTACACCGGCCCCACGCCCCATGACCTGTTGGGCTTTCAGCTCAATGCGGTGCGCGACCAGTAGACTTTCGGCGGGCGGCGCGATTCGTTGGGGTGGATGAAGCCGCGTGCTCACTGACCAGCCGACGATCGCATTGCCATGCGGTGAGGTAGCGCGGGGCGTGGCAAGGGCGCTCGCATCCCATACCGACGCGGGCAGCGTCAGCGCGCGGCGCGCTCCACCGGCAGGCCCGAAGGCACGTGCTCCGGTATTTCGGGCGTGTTTCTCGTATCGGTCAGCGCGTGCAGAAAGGCAATGAGCGCGGCGCGGTCGCTTTCGCTCAGTTCGAAGCCATCGGCCACGCGCAGGTCGACGTCGAGGTGGTCCATGCCCGCGCCCCAGCCCGCGCCATTGGCGTAGAAGTCGATGACTTCCTCCAACGTTCCGAAGGCGCCGTTGTGCATGTAGGGCGCGGTCTCGGTGATGTTCCGCAGGGTCGGTACCTTGAAGCCACCCTCGGGCCCGCCGCCCGGCGCCTGCTGCACACCGGGGTCGTTGGCCGGGTCGGGCACGCCAATCACGCGAAAGTCCCGGCCTGCGAAGGTGGGGGGGTGGTGGCATTGCATGCAGCCCGCCCGCTTGCTGCGAAACACCGCCAGCCCAAGCTTCTGCTGCTCGGTCAGGGCGTCCTCGTCGCCCATGGCGTACCGGTCGTAGGGCGAGTTGTAGCTGACCAGCGTGCGCTGGAACGTGGCCACGGCCCGCAGCACGTTGTCGAAGCTCAGCGGATACGCATCGTCTGGATAGGCCGCTTCAAACATCGCCACATACTCGGGGATGTCGCCCAGTTCCCAGAGCAGCTCGCTCGGGTCCTGGTTCATCTCGTCCGGTGCCATGATGGGAAACGCGGCCTGTTCCTCGAGCGTGGGGGCGCGGCCATCCCAGAACTGGGCATGGCTGAACCCCGTGTTCCAGAGCGTGGGGGCATGGCGGCGCAGCACGGCTCCGCCCGAACGGTCGGGGCCCAGCCCCTCGCCGCCCAGTCCCATCGACAGCGGACGGGCATCGGCCCAGCCAAAATCCGGGTGGTGGCAGGTCGCGCACGACATGCGGTTGGCGCCACTCAGGATGGGGTCGAAGAAGAGCATGCGCCCCAGCTCGACCGCCTCAGGTGTAATCGGATTCTCCTGCGTGCCCGGCATCGTGGGAAACGGCAGGTTGAGCGGGTGCGCATCGCTTGCCAGGCGGTCGGGTGTCGCCGGCACATACATGCCGTCGGCCACTTCGAAACCCGGAAGGGCGACAAATTGTTGGGCGGTCAGGGCGCCGCCGGCCAGCGTCGCGTAGACACAAAGCATCAGGCCGAGGGGGCGCGCGCCAAAACTCCAGCGCATGGGACAGCACACTCCTTGCGTGCAAGGGAACGCCCCTAAGCGTAGCGGGATTCCGCGCCTGAGACCAAGGCGCGGCTAGCCGAGGAACTGCAGGAGACTGGGCTGGATGACGCGCGCGCTTGCGCTAAGCGCAGCTTCAAAGGCGTTCTGGCTGGCTTCCAGATCGAGCACGACCTCGGCGAAATCCACGTCGATGTTGTCGGAGAGGTTCTCGCGCTGCGACTGCAGCTGCACTTCAATGTTTTCGATTTCCGCGTCGAGGCGGTTGTCCAGCGCCCCGATCCGGGACTGGTTGAACAGCAACTGGTCTTGCGCCGCCAGCAACTCGCCGATGCGGTTCTGCAGCGCCGCCTGGTCGCCGGCACGCAAGTTATCGCGCAGGTCGACCAATGCCTGGAACACATCGACCGTACCGGGAAACGTAACGTCAAAGGCCTCTTCGCCCGTCACGTTCACATCGACGTTGTTCAACTCATCGATTTGCAGACCAATGCGCTGGTCGTTGCCAATGTAGGTAACCGCCGTGATCTCGCCGTTGGCGTCACGCGTCGCCGTGAACGGCTCCTGCGACGTGCGGGTCCCGCCAAAGAGGAAGCGGTTGCCGCTCTGGCTGTTTGCCAGGCGCAGCACACCCTCGAGCACCTGGTCCACTTCCTGGGCGATAGCGTCCAGTTCCTCCTGGGCGTTCGTGCCGCTGGCACCCTGCAGGGCCAGCTCGTAGGCGCGCCGGGTAAAGTCCAGTGACTGCGTGAGTGCGGTCTCGGTCTCGCGCACGAAGGGGCGCGTATTACTGATGTTGGCCAGGAACTGGTCGTTCTTTCCGATTTCGGTGCGGGCGCGTACGGCGCGCAGGGTGGCCAGGGGGTCGTCGCTCGGCCGGTTCACCCGCTGCCCGGTCGACAGCTGAATCTGCAGGTCGAGTATGCGGCTCAGTTGGTCCTGCAGGTCATTCAGCGCGCGGTCGGTCAGGATGCCCTGCGTGATGCGTCCTACGCCCATATCCCCTCAGCCCCGCTGGTTGATGACGCCCGCGGCGATGCGCGCACCGCGCGTGGCCGTCTGGCCATCGGCGCTGTAGTGCGCCCCGGCGATGGGCTGGGGGAAGAGCTGGGCGAGTGCACCCTCGACAAAACGCAGGCCCTGCGAAAGCCGCGGACGCAGTTCGCGCACCGCGGCACGCGAAGCCAGCACCGCGCCGCGCAGTCGTTGTTGCAGGGCACGCAGGCGCGCCTGCCAATGCGGCGGCGCGTGTTGAATAAGCGCGGTCAAGGTCTGCTCGGGCGCCTCCAGGCCATATTGCTCGACCAGTTCCCGCACCACGGCCAGGCGCTCGGGCTCGTCTTGAAGCGCCTCGCGCATCAGTTGCTGCACGCGCTCGGATGCCGCCAGCAGCGCGGCAGGGTTGCGGTCGTGCGCGGCGTGGGCCTGTTCGGTCACGGCGGCGAAGACGGCCTCCTGGCGTGCGGCCTCGCGCTCAAGCACCCCACACAAGGCATCCCATTGCCGCTCCAGCGTGCGCATGGCCTAAGCGGTTCCTGTCGTGTTGTTGCCGCCGTTCGAAGCGGGGGAGAGTGCCGCCCGCAGTTCTTCCGGCGTCACCCAGCCGTCGGCGTCGGTGTCGAAATGCTCGAAGAGCCGGGGACCCAGCGCCATCTCTGCGCGCGACAGACGCCCATCGGCGTTGGCGTCGTAGAGCTGCATCGCGCGTTCAGCGAAGGCGTCGAGCCGGGCAGTCTGCCGCGCATCGCGCATCTCGCCCATCTTCTCGCTTCCGGTTTCCAGCATTGAACTCAGCACCGCGCGAAAGTCCTCTTGGCGTTGGGCCTGGGCGTTGGCGCCCTCGCTCTTCAGCGCATCAACGAAGTCGCCCGCACTGCGCAGAAACATCGTCGCCGCGCCGATACCGCTCAGAAGGTCCATCGGTTCACTCCCGTGGGCGTCTGCACGGCGGTGGCCACCGTTGCCTCCGGCACGCCCAGATTATCGGCAGGCGCCAGCCGCGACTTGATGGCCGCGGCCTGCGCTTCCCATTGCTTGCTGATTTGTTCCGCCACGCCGAACTGGCCGCTCTGTGCGAGGGCCCCGGCCAGGGCGTCGTCCATCCATTCACGATAGGTCTGCTGCGCGGGGCCGTTGCCCCACAACTCGCTCTCCGGCACCGTGCGCCGCATCTCCTTCACGAGCTGGTACAGAAAAAAGCGCTCGAACTCCTGCAACGCCTGCTTCTCGCGCGCGGGGTTGTCGGCAAATTGCTCGATGTTCTGCGCCGGCGCCCCGGCCAGCGGGTTCACGTACAGCATCTACATGATCTCCAGGTCGGCGGTCAGTGCGCCCGCGCGGCGGATGGCCTGAAAAATGGCGATCATGTCGCGCGGGGTAATCTTCAACTGGTTCAGGGCTTCGGCCACTTCCGCCGCCGAGGTGCCCGACACCGGTACCAGCCGGGCCTCCTCCTCGCGCGCGGTCACGTCGGTCACTTCGGTCTCGAGCGGCTGTGCATCGGTAAAGGGCAGCGCCGGCACCACGATGGGTGTGGTCGCGATTTCGATCACCAGCCCGCCGTGCGCCACCTGGCAGGGGCTGATCATCACGTCGCCGCCGACCACGATAGTGCCCGTGCGTTCATTGATGACCACGCGCGTGGGCGCCACGCTGCCTACGCGCAGTGCTTCGAGCTCGGCGATGAAGCCGACCAGGTCGCCCTGCGCCTCTTCGGGAATCGTCACCCGCACGGTGCCCGGCCCGAAGGCCGCGGCGGTGCCTTCACCCCAGCGCTCGACAATGGCCTCCTGCACGCGGCTTGCGTTCTGGAAGTCTGGCGCTTTCAGTTGCAGGACGAGGCGGCGCCCATCGGTAATGGTGCTGGGCACTTCGCGCTCGATATACGCGCCCATCGGAATACGCCCGGCTGTTACATGATTCAGCCGCACACTGGTGCCGCCGGCGTCGGCATTGAAGCCACCCACCGAGACCGCGCCCTGTGCCACGGCATAGACCGTATCGTCACCGCCGGGTCCGGTCAGGTGGGTTTCCAGCAGCGTACCCCCTTCGAGGCTCTCGGCGTCGAAGAGGGAATCTACCTTCACATCGATGCGCGTGCCTTCCTTGGCGCCCGCGGGAATCTCTGCGGTCACCACGACGATGGCCGAATTGTCCGACGCGACGTCGTTGGTACTGTCGACTTCGACACCGAAGCGGCGCAGCACACGCTCCTGGGCGAGGGCCGCCACCTGGGCGGAGTCGCCGGTGCCGGCCAGCCCGACCACAATGCCGATGCCCTTCAGCATGTTGCCGCGCGCACCCTGCAGCTCGCACAGGTCGCGCACGTTGGCGGCCGGGGCGCTAAGGGCGGGCAGCAACAGCACGGCGATGAGGAAACGCGACATCAGACCAACTCCCAAAAACCACCTAGTACGGGGCGAACCAATCCAGGAAGCGCGTGATCAGGCCGCGGCGCTGGTTGTTCCAGAGCGGCCCCTTGCCATCGAGGTCGACCGTGGCATCGGCCAAAAGCGTAGAGGGCACCGTGTTGTCAGGCGAGATGTCTTCCGCACGCACCACACCGGACACACGCAGGTACGAGTCTTCACGGTTCACCTTGATCCGCTTCTTACCCTCCAGGCGCAACAGGCCGCCGGGAAGTGCTTGCACCACCGTGCAGGTGAGGGTCGTGGTCAGGGTGTTCGTCCGCGTCGTCTGGCCATCCGTGCGGGATTCGTTGTCCGTCTCGATGGCCCAGTTCGGGAGCTCGCCAGGATTCAGGATATTGAGGCCGCCGTTTTCATCGTCAACGAGAAAGGGGTTCTCATTGGCGTCGGCCTCTGACTCAACCTCGGACTGCTTGCGGGTGCTGGTCTCCGCGCTGGTCGATGCCTCGACGCTCTCGCGCACCAGCACCGTGATGACGTCGCCCACCTTGTACTGCTCGGTCGGTACCGAAATCAGGGGGCCATCGGTCTTGGCGTCCGCACGCAGAAAGAGCGAATCGGCGCAGGCGGCGGACGTTGGCAGCAGAATCAGGGCAACAAGGCAGCGCATCAGCATGTGCTACTCCAGGACGGCCGTGCCGTCGGGTTGTATCCGCGCGAAGAACGTCTCTTCGGCCCCTTCGTTCATGAACTGCACCAGATCGCCCGCGGCGCCGTCCTGCAGGGCGCGGGCTTGCGCCTGCACGCTCAGGCCACCGTTCTGGATGCGTACGCTTACCTGCTGGTTGCGGCGCACCAGTGTCGGGCGTTCCACATTGCGCGAGGTGAGTACGGCCCCCGGGAAGATGTTGCTGCGCGCCACCTGGCCGATGGCCTCGTCGGCGTTGCGCAGCGTACCCGGCCGCAACAGCGAGACGGCGCGCTTCTGCAATTCCAGGTCGCCCTGCTGAATGATCCGGCCGCGCGGCACTTCACGCGCGGCCATCACCACATCGACATAGGCTTCGATATGCGCGCGGCACAAGACTTCGCTGGCGGGCGCACCGTTCACGTTGATCTGCCCGCGAAAGGCACTCGCGCCCACGTACCGGTATTGCGGGTTGGGCCGCCAGTCGATATCGACCTGCCCCTCCGGCACGATGACCGCCGTCGACGGCGGTGTAATCGTGATCTCGGTATCCATGGGGTCCCATGGCATCACCGCCAGGATGTAGTCCTTCAGGGAGGATTCCAGCGCCTGACGGGTGATCTCGAGGTGCAGCGTGGTGGCGGTAACCGAGCGCGCGCCACCCAGGCGGACGGCATCCGGATCGACACCGGCGGTCTCGAGCCGCGCCTGCACCAGGCCTGCGTGCAGGTGCTTCGAGCTGCCCGGCACGGCCGCAGGACCAAGCGACACACTCGCCAGCTGCTCGGCGCCAGCGCCGTCGATACGCGCCACATCGCCGAGCATCAGCTCCGGTCCGCGCACGAACACTTCCTGCTTCAGAGTGAGGGTAGCCGGTCCGCCAGAGCGCGCGTGCGTTTCCTGCGTATCAGCCGGGCGCTCTTGTTCGCGCGCAGCACCCACGCCGCGCGTATCGACGCTGGCCTGCCGACGCGGGCCCGGGGGTGCAAGCTCGGCCACGGGCGCCAGTGGGGGCGCGGCGGCGAAGGCCTCTTCGGAAAAGACCATCGCGTCTTCCGGCGGCTCGGCCGGTGCCAGGCCCGCGGGCAGCAAACAGAGGAAGATGAACGCGACCAACGTCTTCATACCGGCTTACCGTTTCACGTTGTTGACTTCTTGCAGCATCTCGTCGCTCGTGGTGATCACGCGGGCGTTCGCTTCGTAGGCGCGTTGCGCCACAATCAGCTGCAAGATTTCTTCCACGGTTTGAACGTTCGAGTTCTCGAGGAAGCCCTGGGCGATGTTGCCCAGCCCGTCAAGCCCGGGCGTGCCTTCCTGCGGCGGGCCCGAAGCGTCGGTTTCCAAGAGCAGGTTGCGGCCGAGGCGCGCATCGAGACCGGGGTTGTTGGCGAAGCGCACCAGCGTCAACTGGCCTACCGGCTGCGGGCTGTTTTGTCCCGGGACCCGCACCGAGATGTTGCCGTCCGCGCTGACGAAGATCTGCTCTGCGTCGTTCGGAATCGTAATCTGCGGAGACAGCGGGTTGCCGTCGGCCGTCAGCACGGTACCGTTCTGATTGATCTTGAAAGAGCCGTCGCGCGTGTACGCTATCGTGCCGTCGGCCAGTTCGATCTGGAAGAAGCCATCGCCCTCGATGTACAGGTCGAGCGGCTGTCCCGTCTGGATGGCCGCGCCCGGGGTAAACAGCTTGGCGATGGCGCTCGGCCGCGAGCCGTGGCCCACCTGCACGGGCTCCGGCAGGGTCACGCCGTTGTTGGTCTCCGCCCCCGCCGGCGTGATGGTCTCGTACATCAGGTCCTGGAAATTCACGCGGCTCTTCTTGAAGCCCGTGGTATTCACGTTCGCCAGATTGTTGGCGATCGTGTCTACGTTCAGCTGCTGGCCGACCATCCCCGTGGCGGCGGTAAACAGGGCCCGAATCATGACAGCGTTGCTCCAGCGTTACGGCATTGCCACTTGGTCAATCAGACGGCCGAGGGTATCGTCGATGGCCTGCACCATGCGGGCGTTGGCCTCGTACGTGCGCGAGCCGAGCATCAGCTTCAGCATCTCTTCGGGCACCCGCACGTTGGACTGCTCCAGGAAGTTCTGGCGCACCGTGGTTTCGGTGGCGTCGGCCATCGGCACGTCGGGCGCGGCCATGAACAGGCTGTCGCCCATGCGTATCATGCCGCGCGGCTCGGCGGGCTCCATCAGGCGCAGGCGGCCGGCAAACTGGCCATTCACGTTGACCGTGCCGTCGCGGGCAATCTCCACGTTTCCTTCGGCCACATTGATGGCGCCGCCCGCAGCGTTCTGTACGGTGTACCCGTCGGAGGTGACCAGGTTGCCGAGGTCGTTGACCTTCATCATCCCCGCGCGCGTGTAGCGCTCGCCCTGCGGCGTGTCCACGGCCAGATAGCCGGGGCCGCTCACTGCCACATTCAGCGGATTGTCCGTCTCGGTCATGATGCCGCTGCGCAAATCGGTAAAGGTCGAGAGCATGCGCGCGCCGCCGCCCGGGCCACGGCTCTGGTCGAAGAAGTGCGCACGGCGGCTCTCGGAGACAAAGATTTCGTGGAAGCCCTGCTGCACCGGTTCCTGCCGCCGGAACCCCGGTGTCGCCGCATTGGAAATGTTGTTCGCGATGACATCTTGACGGGCTTCGGTGCCCATCATCCCCGATGCCGCGGCATATAGCCCTTGTATCACGGCCCCATGCTCCACATTCTGCGACGCCCCACGCGCCGCTTGCGGTCCGCCATCCCGAAGGACGGTTGTATTCGGGGTGGCCCACACCCGCTATCTTGCGACGGATATCCAAGCAGCGCATGCCCGGGGGGCGCGGGACCGACCCATGTATGTGTAGCGGATTCGACTCCGCTGCCCGCTTGGAGCAACCGGCGTGCCATAGGCGCGGGGTTGTGGAACAGGCGGTATTTTCGGGGTTGCGGCGCGCCCCCAGATTTCGGCAGCCTGCGCGCGCCCTGCAATTGTTGCCTGGCACCCGGCAGGATGCGTGGTGTGGACGTCCCCCCTCAGCAAGAAGAGATCGCGCGTGCGAAGGCCGCCCTGCGCGAGACCTTGCGCGCACGGCGCAGGGAGGTCTCGCCCGATACGGCGCGCGCAGCGGGCGAGCAGATAGCGGCCCGGGTGGCGGCGCTGGCGGTCTATCACTATGCCGTGGTCGTGCTGGTGTACATTCCGCTGCGGCCGCTCGGCGAGCTGGACACCTGGCCGCTTATCGAATCGGCGTGGCGCGACGGAAAGCAGGTCTGGGCGCCCCGTGTCGTGGGGCCGGGCACGATGGCGTGGGGGCCGGTGCGCAGTGTGCTGGACCTGGCGCCAGACCACTACGGGATTCTGTCGCCCCGTCGCACGGCCGCCTTACCCGAAGCCCCCAGCGTCTGCGTGGTGCCGGGCCTCGCCTTCACCGTCGACGGCGCACGCCTGGGGCAGGGTGGGGGATTCTACGACCGCTTCCTCGACGGGTACGGGGGCACGTCGCTCGGCGTGGCCTACGCCTGGCAGCGCCACGACGCCTTGCCGCAGGCGCCACACGACCGGTCCGTGTCACGGGTCTTCTTCGCCAGCGCGACCTAGTCCAACCGCGTGCAAGCGCCCTACTGAATCAGCCCCGTGCACTGGCTATGCAGCGCGCCGTTGCTGAAGACCACGCCGTCCTTTGCATCGAACAGGCGCAGGGTACGCCCGTCGATCCGGGTTGCCATGCCGCCCGCCTCTTCCACCAGCACCTGCCCGGCCGCGAAGTCCCACGCATTGAGCCCCATGTGCACATAGGCGTCGATGTCGCCACTGGCCAGTTGGGCCAGCGAGGCGACCGCTGAGCCGTACGAGCGCACCGAACCAACGCCGTAGAGCAGACGCGAGGCACGCTGCACCATGGCAATGCGTTCGGGCTGACCACTGAAATCGAGGTCGAGCCGCGCTTCTTCAAGGTGTTGGCAGGCCGACACGCGCAGTTCCACGCCGTTGCGCGTCGCGCCCAGGTTGCGCCCGGCGAGGTAGATCTCTTCGCGTGCGGGCAACGCGATGCCGCCGGCCACGGCCTCGCCGTTCAGGGCAAAGGCGAGTGAAATACCGAAAATGGGGAAGAGGCCGCGCACGAAGTTGTTCGTGCCGTCGATGGGGTCCATCACCCAGCAGCGGCCACTGGGTTCGCGCGGCAGGGTGCTGGCACTGCCCTCCTCGCCCACGAAGCGGTCGCCCGGGAATTGTTCCTCAATGGCGTCCACCGCGCGCTTCTGCAGCGTCAGGTCGACCTCGGTCAGTAAATCGTTGGGGTCGGACTTCGTCGTTACCGTCAGCGCATCGCGGCCGGCGTACTTCTCTTGTACATAGCCGACATTGGCTTCGAGGAACTTCTGAATGAATTCCAGCTCGCGCATGGCCCTCCCCAACTAGCCACGCCGCGGCACGCGGGGTTTCATGTGCCGCGAATCTCTTCGATCACCTTCATCTTGGCGGCAATCATCTGCGGGTGGTTCAGGTTCATCAGGCCCCGCAACTGATGCGCGAGATGGTCTTCGCGCCCACTCAGGGCACCGTCACTGTAAATAATGCGCCAGACCTCTTCCAGCACCTCGATCTTTTCGTCGACCGAGAGCCCCTCGTTCAGCGCCCGCGTGAACTGATGCGTGTCGGTGGCGGTCGCCTGCACCCCGATGGCGTGTTCGAGCAATTCCTGCGCGGCGTCATCGTCGAGCCCGAACCGGGCCTGCAACACATCCAGGATGTGGCGGCGTTCTTCGTCCGTAAAGTCGTCGTCGGCGCGGGCCGCCTCGACCATCAACGCACACACGGCCAGTGGAATCTTGTGGCGGGGCGGCGGCTGCGACTCATCGCGCGGCGCGGCCAGACTCTCGAGAATTCTACGTAGCATAGGGGCGGTAGCTTAGCAGGCACAGTCGCCAGTCACAACCAAGCGAGCCTAGGTCTCCGAGGCGGCCACCACCCGGTCGCGGCCGTGCTCCTTGGCCTGATAGAGCGCCTTGTCCGCAGCCTTTACCAGGTCGCCCGGCTGCCTGTAGCGCGGGTCGTAGGCGGCCACGCCAAAGCTCGCCGTAATGCTCAGTGGGTTGCCGTCGTCATCCTGAATCGGCGCCTCGCGTACCAGCGTGCACAGCTTTTCCGCCAGTTGCCGCCCGGCACGCAGCCCGGTTTCCGGCATCACCACCGCGATTTCCTCGCCCCCGTAGCGGCACACAATATCGCTCTGGCGCGTGTTCTCGGCAATGGTCCGGGCCACCACGCGCAGTACCTGGTCGCCGGTCTGGTGGCCGTAGGTATCGTTGAAGCGCTTGAAGTGGTCGATGTCCGCCAGCACCACGCTGAAGACACGGCCATAGCGGCGCGCCAGGTCGAAGCTCTCGCTCATGCGCAAGTCGAAGTAGCGCCGCACAAAGAGGCCCGTCAACCCGTCGGTTACGGCCATGGCATAGAGCCGCGCATTGTTCATCGCCACGCTCACGTGCGCGGCCACCTGCAGCAGAAAGTCTTCCTCCGGCAGCACCTCCGCATCGCCGGGCAACTCGAGCAGCATCACGCCTTCGACCTCGTACTTGGCGACCAGGGGCACGTAGGCCGCCTGACGGCTCGCCTGTCTCTGCCACTGCACAGCGCTGGTCTCGATGGCCTGGGCGAAGGGCTTGCGCTCACGCGGCACCGACTCCTCGGCGAGCCGTTCCGCCGAGATGAGGTCGTTGCCGTGACGGGCCACCACCGGGCGCAGGCGCCCGCCTTCCAGCGCGTAGATGGTGACCTTCGGTACTTCAAGCGCCCCCTGTACCACCGTCGCAATCAGGGGCAGCGCCTCTTCCAGTTGCAGCGAGCTGTTGGTCGCGAAGCCAATCTCGCGCAAGGTCGACAGCCGCTCGACCTCCTGGCGTAGCCGCTGCAGTTCATGATAGAGCGCCTTGTAGTCGCCGCGTGGCGTATGTTTTTTCGGCTTGGCCATAAGCCCCTCCAGCATACGGCGCGCACCACTCGACATCAACGCACCCAACCCGTATCATGCGCGATCCTCCAACGATTGGGGTTGTGAGTGAACTGGAAGGATGCGCGCGTATGCAGCCGATTCAACGCGCGGTATTGAGCTGTTACGACAAGAGCGGGCTGGTGCCCTTTGCCCAGGCGCTGACCGAGATGGGCGTGGCCCTGGTCAGTACCTCGGGCACGCTGCATACCCTGCGCGATGCGGGAATTCCGGCGCAGAGCCTGGCCGATTTCACCGGCATGCCGGAGTTACTCGAGGGGCGCGTCAAGTCGCTGCACCCCAACGTGCATGCCGGCCTGCTGGGCGTTCGCGACAACAAGCTGCACACCGAACAATTGCAGGCACACGGCATGCACTGGATCGACCTGGCCGTGGTCAATCTACAGCCGCTCGACGAGTACTTCGAACGCGAGGACCTGCAGGTCGACGAAGCCATGGAACTGGTGGATATCGGTGGGGCGGCCATGCTGCGCTCGGCGGCCAAGAATTTTCGGTTCGTCACCCCGGTGCCGGAGCCCGCACACTACACGAAGATTCTGCACGCCTTGCGCGCGCACGACGGCGTGGTGCCCTACGCCATGCGCTACCGGCTGGCCGTCGAGGCCTTCGAGCGGCTGGTCGCGTATGACACCGCACTGGCCGCCTTTCTGCAGCGGCGGGAAGCGCCCGCGCAATAGCGACCGTAGCCACGTTGCCGCAACGCAATCCGCACAACGGGCGAACAACAGGGAAGTTGTCATGAAGGTCTTGGTCGTCGGGGGCGGCGGGCGCGAGCACGCGCTCGCCTGGAAGCTCGCACAGAGTGCGCAGGTTGAAACCGTATACGCCGCGCCCGGCAACCCGGGCATCGCGTCGCTGGCAAAGGGCCAGTGCCTGCCGATTGCCGCGGGTGACAGCGCCGCACTCGTGGCCGCCGCGAAGGAGCACGCCGTGCGGCTGGTGGTGGTGGGGCCGGAAGACCCGCTGGCCGCCGGACTGGTGGACGCGTTGGAGGCCGCCGGCATACGCGCCTTCGGACCCAGCGCCGCGGCGGCACGGCTTGAAGGGAGCAAGCGCTTCGCCAAGGCCTTTATGGCGGAGCACGGAATTCCGACCGCCGGCTACGCCGCGTTCAGCGACGCGGCAAGCGCCAGGGACTACGTCCGCGTACAGGGCGCCCCCATCGTCATCAAGGCAGACGGCCTCGCGGCGGGCAAGGGCGTCACGGTCTGCGCGACGGTGGCGGAGGCCGAGGCCGCTATCGACCGGGTCCTGGTCGACGGCGCCTTTGGCGCGGCCGGCCGCGAACTGGTGGTCGAGGCGTACCTCGAAGGCGAGGAGGCGTCGGTGTTTGCCCTGTGTGATGGCGAGCGCGCCGTGCCCCTGGTCGCCAGCCAGGACCACAAGCCGGTCTTCGACGACGACCGCGGCCCGAACACGGGCGGCATGGGAGCCGTGGCGCCGGCGCCGCTGGTCACGCCCGCGCTCATGGCCGAGGTGCAACGCCGGATTCTCGACCCGGTGGTGGCCGGCATGGCGCAGGCGGGCACGCCCTACCGCGGCCTGCTCTACGCCGGGCTCATGTTGGGCGCAGACGGTCCGCAAGTGGTCGAATTCAATGTGCGCTTCGGCGACCCCGAGACCCAGGTTGTTCTGCCCCTACTCGAAGACGACCTGCTGCCCCTGCTGCTGGGCTGTGCCGAAGGACATTTGCCGGCGCGGGCGCCCACCACGGCCAGCGGCGCCTGTGTAACCGTGGTCATGGCGAGTGGGGGCTACCCCGGCAACTACGAAAAGGGGCTGGCGATCCGTGGTATCGAGCAGGCCGAGCGGCGCGAAGGGGTGCGCGTCTTCCATGCCGGCACGGCTGAGGAAGATGGCCAACTGGTGACCGGCGGCGGGCGCGTACTGTGTGTGACCGCGCAGTCCAGCAGCCTGCAGCGTGCGCAGGCGCAGGCCTACCATGGCGTTGGCGACATCGCGTTTGAGGGCGCGCACTACCGCACCGATATCGGGCGGCGCGCCATCGAGCGTATGCGCGAGGCGATACCCGGCGCGGGCAGCTAGGGCGCTTCGGGCGCGCTCGGGGGATCAGCGCCCGGCAGGTCCACCGCCTCTTCCGTCGCCGTCGCTGGCGTGCTCTCGGGCTCCTCGGCACCGCGGATGAAGGGGGCCAGCAAGAGCGGCGACACCAGCAGCGCCACCGCCAGCGCGATCGCCACGTAGAACGCGATCTGCTTCATGCGTTGCCGCTTCAATGCGCGGGCCCTGGCCAGAATCTCCTCCGGCACCTCCGGCAATTCGACCGCCTCTTCCTCTTCGTGCGCGGCGGCCTGGGCCGCTGCTTTCTCGGAGGGGTCTTCCCAGTTGGCCGAGTCCGCCTTGCTGTACGCGCCGAACGACTCCGGCTCGATGCGGCCCGGCGCCGGGTCGGGCGCTTCACGCAAGGCGTCGATGGAGGTGGCTGCGGACTGCGGTGGCGGCGCGGGCACAGTCAACTTCTCGCCGCAATGGCGGCACGTGCCAGACTGGCCGGCCATCTCTTCGGGAATCTGCAGTACGCGGTTGCAGTGCGGGCACGTTACGTCCATGACGCGTCTACGCTAGAGGCACAACACCCCGCGGTGCAAGCCGCGCGGTACCGCCATACCGCGGCTATTCCACGCCGGCCGCCTGCGCCACCGCTGTTTCGTCCAGACCCAGCCACTCGTTGTAGCGCACGTCCAGGCAATGCTCGGCGAGTAAGCGGTAGCCGCGCACGCTCAGATGAATATTGTCCATCATCGCCGTTGCTGGGTTGCCGTAGTCCGCATCGCCGCCGGGCCACGGGTCATAGTCCGGTGCATTGCCGGGATACGGCACACTCTTCGGGGGCAAGTCGTCGATACCAAAGTGGTACTGCATCAGCCCGTAGTTCTGGATATAGTCCGTGTTCGGCAGGCGCATCGCCAGGTCGCGCTTCATGCCGGCGAGTATCTGCCCGGCACGGTTCAATTGCTGCAGCGTGCTACCGCCGCGCGTGGCGTTGATGTAGTCGTAGTTGATGATGGCGACCTGGATGTCCGGACGCACCTTGTGGATAAGCGTCACGATAATCTCGAGGTCGTCGACCACGCCCTGGAACAGCGCGGTGCGCTCTTCAACCGGCATATCCGGCGTCCAGCCGCGCAGAAAGTCATTGCCGCCCAGGCTGATATGCACGATGTCGAGCGTGGGGAAGGCGTCGAGTGCCTTGGTGATCTGCGCCAGCCACGCCTCCTGCGTCCACTGCTCCGACGTGCTGCCGGGTACGGTCGTGAAGGAGCCCTCGACGCCGATGCCCTCGATGCCGCGCGCATTGAAGGCGCGCTCGAAAGAGCCGTTGATGTGCATGAACCAGGCCCAGCTGTCGCCTACGAGCAGGATGCGTGGTTCATCGGCCGCTGCTGGCTGGGCCGCCATGGTGAGCAGTAGTGCGAGAGACAGAAAAGCTGGCAGTACACGACGCATCGAGAAACTCCGTCCTATAATTCGTTGCAACAATAGATAGTCAGGGTGATTGGTCAAGGCCGATTCATGTGCTGGAAACTGATTGGCACAACGAGCGTGTGCGGGAGACTGACGAATAACGCCGGCGGTGTCAAATGCGCCGCGGCGGCGGCTGGCCGGTGGGGCTAGCTGGCGGGACCGGCGTATTCGCGGCTGGTCATGCGGTGCGTTGGGCGGCTCTTGGCCTCCAGCAGACCGCGCATCGCCTCGTTGATCAGGCTCTCCGCTTCGTAGGCGTGCCCGTTCGAGCCCGCCACCACGGAGATGCTGAGCCCAGTACGCGTGGGAAAGCTGGGCTCGCTGAAGGTTATACTGTCCAGTTCAGCCGAAATCTTCTTGGCGTAGGTGTTCGCGTCGTCGAGTCTGGCGTGGGGCAGGACCGCAGCGAAGAGGGCACCATCGAAGCGCGCCAGGATGTCGTAGGTGCGCGAGTGCGCCCGCATGGCCATGGCCACCTCGACCAGCAAGTCGTCGAGCGGCGCGGCGCCGCGCTCGTCGTCGACCGGCAGTACCTCGTCGACATCCAGCATCACCAGCGACACGGGATGCTTGTAGCGTTTGGCCTTGTCGACCTCTTCCTGGAAGCGCTCCATCAGAAAGCGCCGGTTGCGCAGGCCTGTCACCTGATCGGTGTAGGCTTCGTCGAACGGGGCCATGTTGTCGGCCACCTGCCGCTCGGGGTGCTGCTGGCTCTGCATCACCGCGTCGATACGCAGCATCACGATGGGCAGGTTGTACGGCTTGGCGATATAGTCGACCGCGCCCAGATCATAGCCCCGCTGCACATCGGCCTCGGAGTTCTTCACGGTGATGAACACGACCATGATATCGCGTGTGGCCGGGTCATCCTTGAGCTGCTGGCAGACCTCGTAGCCCTCCATGTCGGGCAGGTTCACGTCCAGCAGTATCAGGTCGCAGCGCTGCGCGCGGCACGCCTCGAGTGCTTCGGTACCGGTCTGCACCGAAATGACGTCGTAGTCGTTGACCTTCAGATTTTCGACAAGAACCGCGGCCGCCTCGAGGCAGTCGTCGGCTACACAGACCCGGTACGCAGCCACTATGACATTCCCACTACGGAACCCGCTCCGCATGTCTACCCGAACTGTACCTGACAAAGACGAAAACTGCCAACCGCGTCAGGGGTTGGCCTGGGTGAAGCGCGCCCGGCACAATGACCGCGCATCGACAGGAGTATCCGCATGTCCGGCCCCTTCGGCACCAACACGCCCCGCCGCCGCCCACTCATTAACATCACGCCGCTCATCGATGTGATGTTTCTGCTGCTCATCTTCTTCATGGTCAGCTCGACCTTTCGCAGCGAATTCGGCATCGATGTGGCCCTGCCCACCGCACAGACGGCCACCGCACAGGAGCGCGAACCGTATGAGATCGTCGTGCGCGACGACGGCACCATCTTCGCCGGGCAGGAAGAGGTGGACCTCGAGACGCTGCGCACGCGGGTCGACGCGCTGCTGGCCGAAGACGCCGAGACGACGCTGGTTATCCGGGCCGACCGAGAGGCGCAGTTCCAGGGCTTCATCAGTGTGCTGGACCTCGTACGCGAGGCAGGCGGCAAGCGTGTGCTGGTACCGGCCGCGCCGGGCGACGCCAGCCCGTAGGTTAGTCGGCTCGCAGGTCTGCCGGCCCCGAGGCCAGCACGCGCCGCGCTGTGCTTTGGCACGCTAGGCGCGCGGCGGGCGCTCCTCATCCGGCACATCGTCCATGGCTTCCAGCATGATGCTCGAAGGCCGCTCGCCCTCGCGTGTCTGCGGCAGGGGGGGACGGCGTGCCTCGTCCTGGTCAAGTTCTTCCAGCCGCAGCCGGGGCGCGGGCCGAACCGCTTCGGCGGGCGCACTGTCCTCACGCATGGGGTCTTCTTCCAGCGCACTCAGCCGGTCGGCGCGCATACTGGCGACGGGTGCCTCGGCCATCAGTTGGGCCATACGCACATAGGCCTGTGCGGCCTCGGGCGTTTCGGGGAAGCGCTCGCAGAAGGTCGTCAACGCGTCGGCCGCCAGATGCGGCTGCTGCACCTTGTGCAGCAGCACATCGCAATAGCGGTGCACCACACGCGCCACCGCCTTCGCACCGTGCGCCCGGCGCATCGCGCGCTCATACCAGGGCAGCGCCTCCGTCTCGCGGCTCAACTGCGTCAGCAACTCCGCAATACGCCACGGCAACGACGGGTCGTGCGGATAGATGCGCGCGAGTACGCGGTACTCGTTGAGCGCGGCATCCAACTCGCCGGCGCGCTCGAGCGCTTCTACCGGGCCGAGGCGTGGCCGGTCCGAGGCGATATGCTCCTGCGGCGCCATCATGCCCACGATGGCGCGTGACAACAGCGAGATGAGCAAGTGACCATATAGCGCCATGGCCGAGGTCACCAGGCCAAGCACGGCAAAGACCAGTTGCAGGACACTTTCCTGCAGCCACATGTTGAGGAAGTAGATCTCGATGGCGAGCGCCACGCCAACGGCCACGAGCGTGACCGCCTCCAGCAAGGGGGGCAGTTCCTCGCGGTAGTGAAAGCGCATGCGCAGCAGGTAGATGCCCCAACCCACGTAGGGGATTAACAGCACGGTGATAATGCTGGCGGCGGCAAATTGCATGCAGCGTCGTCTGGCGTCTTCCGGGCCGGTTCTGCCCCATCTGTTGCGAGATGCTACACTACGGTTTCCCTTGGGTATTGTCCAGCCACACGCCCACGGGCAACGCACGGGAGATGCAGTAACCCATGAAACTCGCCGTGATCGGGGGCGGTAGCTCCTACACGCCGGAATTGTTGGATGGCCTGTTCGAGCGGCTCGATGTCGTGCCGCTGACGGAAGTCTGGCTGATGGACCTGGACCCCGGGCGCCTGGCCATCAATGGCGGCCTGGCCGAACGCATGGCCGCGGCCCACGGGCACCCGTTCACCGTGCACCAGACGCACGACCTGACCGAGGCCGTGCGTGGTGCGAAGTACGTCATCACCCAGATTCGTGTGGGCCAGATGGCGGCGCGGATCGCCGATGAAAAACTGGGCCAGCGCTGGGGGATTGTGGGGCAAGAGACCACGGGCGTCGGCGGATTCGCCTGTGCGCTGCGCACGATTCCGCGCATTCTCGAAGTGGCGCACCTGATGGAAGAGCATGCGCCCGACGGCTACCTGCTGAACTTCACGAACCCCGCCGGTATCAATACCGAAGCCGTCCTGCGCCACAGCCGCATCAAGACGGTGGGCCTGTGCAATGTGCCCATCGGCATGATCATGGATGTGCAGAAGCACGTCGGCGGCAGTTGGTCGGACATCGAGCTGGACTATGTGGGACTCAATCACCTGTCCTGGGTACGCCGGGTCTCGCGCGGCGACGAAGACATCACCCAGGCGGTATTCGAACGCTTCTTCGACGAAGTTGCCGCCGATGAATGGCCGGACGAGGCGGTGCGCGCCGACATGCTGGCCGCCATGCGCAGCCTGGGCATGTTCTGCAATTACTATCTGCAGTACTTCTACGCAACCGGGCCCGTCTTGAAGAACCTGTTGGCCAAGGAGAAGACGCGTGGGGAGGAAGTGGTCGAGATCGAGCAGCGCCTCTTCGAGAAGTACCAGGACCCCGAGCGCCACGAGAAGCCCGAAGAACTGAGCCAGCGCGGGGGCGCGCACTATTCGACGGCCGCCTTCCACCTCATCGAAGCCATCGAGCAGGACCGTCGCAGCCGCCAGGTGGTGGTGTGCCGCAACGACGGCGCCGTACCCACCTTCGACGACGACGCCGCGGTCGAGGTCTCGGCGCTGGTCGGCAAGCACGGTGCCGAACCCTTGCCGCAGCACGCGCCCGAGCCGGGCATCCGTGGACTGATGCAGCTGGTGAAGGCCTACGAGACGCTGACGGTCGAAGCCGCCGTGACGGGCAACCGCGAGGCGGCCTTTCAGGCGCTGCTCGAGCACCCGCTCACGCCCGATGCCGACGGCTGCCGCGCGCTGCTGGACGAAGTGCTCGAGATCAATCGGCTCCACCTGCAGGGCACATTCTTCTAGCGCAGCCGGCATCCGGCTTTTCGAGAAATGCGGGGACGCCGATTTCTTGTTAGCCCGGCGTTAGTGTAGACTCCATCCAGCACACGAGGGACCCCGCCGCGGAAGGACCGGCCCAGTGCTTGACGCCCGACGAGGTAAACGATACCTGACACGCTGCGCCGCGCGACAGCGCAGGGGTTGTGCTTGAATTCCGCTATCCTTGAAACCGCCGCGCCGGGCACCGCGCCAACGCGCCGCGGGAAGGTACGCGACCTGTACGACCTGGGCGATCGCCTGCTGCTGGTCGCGACCGACCGCATCTCTGCCTACGACGTGGTCAACCCGGTCGGCATTCCTGACAAGGGTGTCATCCTTACACAACTCAGCCTGTGGTGGTTCGAGCAGATGGCCAACCTCGTGCCAAACCACCTCATCTCGGCGGCGGTGGAAGACTTTCCGGAGCCCTTCCGCAGTGCGCCCGAACAATTCGCAGGGCGCAGCATGCTGGTGCACCGCTGTGAAATGTTGCCCATCGAGGTAGTCGTGCGCGGCTACCTGGCAGGCAGCGGCTGGCGAGAATACCGGCAGTCCGGAACGGTTTGTGGCATCCCCCTGCCCGCCGGCCTGCGCGAGGCCGACCCGCTGCCCGAGCCAATCTACACGCCGGCAACGAAGGCCGAGTCGGGCCATGACATCAACATCTCGCCCCGGGCCGCCGGCGAAATCGTGGGGACCGAGACCAACGCGCGGCTGGCCGACATTGCCCAGGCGTTGTATGCACGGGCCCGCGACATCGCCGCGGGCGCGGGTATCGTGCTGGCCGACACCAAGTTCGAATTCGGCTGGCTCGACGGCCAACTCGTGCTGGCCGACGAGATCTTTACGCCCGACTCCTCACGCTTCTGGCCCGCCGAACAATACGCGCCCGGCGAGTCGCCCCCCAGCTTCGACAAACAGTTCGTGCGCGACTGGCTCGACGCTACGGACTGGGACAAGCAGTATCCGGCGCCGCCGCTGCCCGAAGACGTGGTGCACCGCACCCGTGAGAAGTATGTGCAAGCGTATCGCCAGCTCACCGGCCGGGAGGACCTCTGACGCCATGACGCCCCATCGCCCCAACGGACCCCAGCCGGCCGGCTACCTGCCCCCCGGCTATGTGCCGCCCGCCGCACGACGCGCCGGCACGCGCGACAAGGACGACCACCTGCGCGATGAGTGTGGGGTGTTCGGCGTCTATGGCAACCCCGAAGCCGCCAAGCTGATCTATCTGGGATTGTATGCGCTGCAGCACCGCGGCCAGGAGGGGGCCGGCATTGTGTGCAGCGACGAGGGCATCCTCACCGCGCACCGCGGCATGGGCCTCGTCTCCGACATCTTCAAGCCGCACAAGCTGGCCTCGGTACACGGCCACTTCGGTGTCGGCCATGTGCGCTACAGCACGTGGGGCACCAGCACCATCAAGAACGTGCAGCCGCTCGTCGTGGACTATGCGCGTGGCTCCATGGCCATCGCGCACAACGGTAATATCGTGAATGCCGCCGCCTTGCGCGAAGAGCTGGAAGAGCTGGGCGCCATCTTCCAATCCACCAGCGACAGCGAGGTCGTCATTCACCTCATCAGCCGCTCGCGCCGCGAGACCTTCACCGAATGCGTCATCGCCGCGCTCGAGCGTGTGGTCGGCGCCTATTCACTGCTGGCCATGAACGGCGACGAAGTGGTGGCCGCGCGCGACCCCTATGGCTTCCGCCCCTTGTGGCTGGGCCGCCTGGGCGATGCCTACGTCCTCGCGAGCGAGACCTGTGCGCTCGACATCATCGACGCCGAATGGGTGCGCGAAATTGAACCGGGCGAAGTGGTCACCATCTCACGCGGGGGGCTGCGCAGCCAGAAGCCCTTCCTGCCAACCACCCCCAAGCAGTGCATCTTCGAACTGATCTATGTGGCCCGGCCCGACAGCTACGTCTTCGGCTCCTGCGTGGATGAAGTGCGCAAGGACATGGGCCGCATGCTGGCGCGCCATTGCCCGGCCGAGGCCGACGTGGTTATGCCCGTGCCCGACTCGTCGAATCCCGCGGCACTCGGCTACTCCGCCGAGTCGGGTATCCCCTTTGATATGGGCTTTATCCGCAACCACTATGTGGGGCGCACCTTCATCGAGCCCGACCAGGGCATCCGCGATTTCGGGGTGAAGATCAAGCTGAACCCAACCCGGCGCGCCGTCGAAGGCAAGCGGCTGGTGCTGGTCGATGACAGCGTGGTGCGCGGCACGACGTCGAAGAAGATCGTAAAGGTGCTGCGCCGCTATGGCGCGAAGGAAATCCACTTCCGCGTGGCCTCGCCGCCCATCATCGACAGTTGCCACTACGGTATCGACACGCCCAATCGCGAAAAGCTGATCGCGGCGAACAAGGACCTGGAAGCGATCCGGCAATACATTGGCGCCGACAGCCTGGCCTATCTGCCGATTGAAGGGTTGATTGAGGCGACCGGGCTGCCCCGGGATGAATTCTGTCTGGCCTGCTTCAACCGCAACTACCCCACACCGAAGCCGACCGACTACGAAGCGCACCACCACGCGCATGCACGCTACGTGGACATGAACGCGCAACTCTACGGCGTGCGCACGGACGACGGCGGCTCGCTGTTCTAGCGGGGCTTAGTCGGTAGCGTCTTGCCGCGCCAGCAGTTGCGCGTTGTGCAGCAACGCTTCGACGCTGCGCATCGCACGCCCGCGCAGCCAGCACACCATGACCGGCGCAATCACGACCCACGGGCCCAGCGCCAGCACGGGGGTTAGCAGCGCCGCGCCCACTGGCATATCAGCGGTGAGGTAGACGACCCCGAGGAATATCGCGGCGAGCAGCAGCCCCAGCCCGGCCGGAAAAAGGTAGAGGAAACGCCGCATCCAGACCAGCCCACCCAGCTCGCCCTGAAAGCGCACGAACTCGCCGTCGGCGGTCACGGTGGCTGTGCTCAACATCAAGAGCGGGTTCTGCCTGGTCTGGCTGTATTGCGTGGGCGTGCGCACCTCCAGCCGGGTGTCCGTGGTCTCCTCGAGGCGGTAACCGCGATTCACGAACTGGTCACGCAGGTGTCGCAGCAGCGCCGTTGCCTCCCCGCCCGCGGAGAGTGTCGCCGACAGGCGGTCTCCCGCTACCTGCAATTCGACTGTGCGCATGGCTGTGCCCTCCCGCCAACGGATAACGGGTGGGGCAAATACTTATTCGGTTGAAGCCGGCACACGGTACAGCACCAGCGCCCGCCCTACTCGCTCTTCAACACGCCATAGTCCACCGGCATGTGCGCACCGGCCTCGCAGTGGCGCGCCAGGATGTAGAGAAAATCGCTGAGCCGGTTGATGAAACGCAGAATGTGCTCAGCGCGGAAGGCCGGCTCGGCCTCGCGCAGGGCGCTCAGCGCACGCTCAAGCGTGCGGGCATAGGTCGCCGTGGTATCGAGCTTGGCGGCCAGAGGACTCGTCGCGCTCACGATGAACGCGCGCGGCAGTTCGAGCCCGGCCTCTAGTTCGGCCTGTATGGCCTCGAGCCGCTCGAGGTGCTCCGGCCCGATTTCCGCCGGGCGGTACTCGGGGTGCTTGTCATGCGGATCGCTGACCGCGGCGCCCACCAGAAAATAGCAGTGCAGCAACCAGAACAACTCCTTGTCCAGGCGTTCCCAGAGCGCCGGCTGTTCCGCGATGAGCATCAGCCGCGCCTCGGCGGTGTGCGCCCGCAGGGTGTCTACCCAGCCCGTAGCATCCATCAGCGCATGGTGCTTGGGCACCACAAAACCACTCAACGAGCGGCTGTGCCCGTCGTCGCCTTGGCCCGTGGTCACACGCGAACGAAAAGTGCGGCTCATGCCAGCTCTACTCCTACCGGACAATGGTCCGAGCCCATAACGTCTTTCTCGATCCAGGCGCGCTGCACACGTGGCAGCAACGCTTCGTTTACCAGGTGATAGTCAATCCGCCAGCCGATGTGCTTGGCCCGCGCATTCGCGCGGTACGACCACCACGAATAGTGGCCGGGTTCGTCCGGGTGAAAGTGCCGGAAGGTGTCGACGTAGCCATGCTTGAGAAACCGGGTCATTGCCTGTCGCTCTTCGATATAGAACCCGGCACTGTTCTGGTTGTCCTTGGGCCGCGCCAGGTCGATCTCGGTGTGCGCGATGTTCATGTCGCCGCACAACACCACATGGCGGCCTTCGCGCACCAGCTTGTTGGCCAGCCGCGTGATGGCGCGGCACCACGACAACTTGTACGGCAGCCGCGCACGTTCGGCCTGGCTGTTGGGCCAGTAACCATTCAACACGGTGAAGCCGGGAAAGGTGACCACCTGCAGCCGGCCCTCATCGTCGTATGCCTGGTTGCCCAGCGTCTCGACCGACAGCGGCTCGGTGCGCGTCAACAGGCCCGTGCCCGCGTAACCACGCTTCTTCGCCGGATTCCAGAATGCGTAGTAGCCCTCGGGCTGGCGCGCCGCATCCGGTAGTTCGTCGGCTTCAACACGCGTTTCCTGCAGGCCCACGATGTCGGGCTTGCTGGCGTACAGCCAGTCGAGAAAACCTTTCTGCAGGACGGCACGCATGCCGTTGACGTTCCAGGAAATGATGGTGGGCACAGGTCGGGTACTCCTCGCACAACGCAGCGTTGGCTAGCCTACAACGCCGGCGCGCGCGCTGCAAGCGCCACGCGCGTTGCAAAGCGAAACATGCACTGGCGCCATGCTCTGTTCCGCAACGCATGCGCACGGAGCCAGCTTGTAGCATGCCTTGCCTAAACATTTGCTGCGCAATAGGTTGCGAGCAGGCACGCCGCCCGGCACGTTTGGCACACGGCTTGATTAGCGGGTCAGCCAAGTAGGACCCGTACCCACAACCCCACACGGAACGTAGACCGCTACGAACAAGAAGGAGCCCAGACATGAACCAATGCGTTTGCTATCCCACGCGCCGTATCGCAGTGGCACCCGCCACCACCTCGGCCGTGGCCGGTTTCGATGTGCAGGAGTACGACGACCGCTTTGAGTTTAGCCGTCCGGGCCCCGGGCTCGACCCGAACACTATCGAGGTGCAGGTGCACGATGGCGTGCTCGACGTGCGCGGTCAGCGCCCGGCGCCGCAAGAAGGCGTGCGCTATCTGCACCGCGAGCGCCCCACCCAGCCGCTGCGTCTGACGCTGCGCCTGGGCCGGCAGGTGGATGCGGGACAGATTGCCGCGCGTTATGCCGACGGCTATCTCTACCTGACCTTGCCGAAGGTAGCGGCCGCACAACCGCGCAAGGTAGAGGTGGCGCTGAACTAAGCTGCGCCACCATCGGCCTGGTGCTGCCCCCGTTGTGCAGGTGTGCAACGGGGGCAGTGCCGTATTCGGGGTGGTCTGGGGGGGCCGGCACTGTTAACCTGCCGGTACCGACCAAGGGAGACGCCCCATGCGCCTGTGCCTAGCTGTGCTGATCGCCTGCCTGCCCGCGAGCGGCTCCGCGCTCGACCTCTATGTGGCCCCCCATGGCGACGACGCCGCCGACGGCCGTACGCCCGCAGCAGAAGGCGAGAGCGGCCCCCTCGCCACCCTCACCGGTGCCCGCGCCCGGCTGCGTGCGCTGCGCGCGGCGGGTGAGCTGTCGGGCCCGGCCACGGTACACCTGCGCGGTGGCACCTACCGCGTGGACGGGGCGCTGGTCTTGACCGCCGAAGACAGCGGCACGCCCGATGCTCCGGTCACCTTCCGGGCCTACGAAGGCGAGACACCGGTGGTCAGTGGTGGCGTGCCCGTGAGCGGATGGGCTTCGGCGGGCGAGGGGCTGTGGCGTGCGCCGTACCCACTGGCCGAAGATGCGCCTGACCCACGCGCGCTCTGGATAAACGGCGAGCGCCGTACGATCGCGCGCAGCCCCAACGAAACGGAATACTTCAAGCGTGCGGCGAAGGAGGTGGAGCAGCCCAAGCTGGCGATGCGCTACCGCAACGACGACATTCAAGCCTGGCCCGACATCGACCGCGCGCTGGTGTGGGTCTTTCACGCGTGGAACGTGTCGGCCCATCGCATTGCCGAACACGACCCGGAGCACAACCATGTGACCTTCACGCACCCCGCGCCCTGGGACCTGGGCCGTTGGGAGGC
>CAYMLC010000003.1:10048-28923 GCA_964390765.1 uncultured Nitrospirales bacterium | reverse complement strand
GATTGCACGGCCATATGCGGGGTCAACGCCAGAATGAGGCCGGCCACGATGCCCGCCGCCGTACGCCCGGTCAGCCGTTGTGCAAGCAGCGCCGTGACCCCGCAGGCGCATGCGCCAAAGAATGCGCTCGACAGGGCCACCCGCCACGCCACCGTGCCGAAGGGCAGCCAGGTAAAGGGATGTGCCGCAAGGCACCACAGCGGATAGCCGGGCGGATGCGGGATGCCGAGTGTGGCCGCGGCGGTCACCAGTTCGCCACTGTCTTCAGCGGTGACGCTGGGGGGCAGCAGCGGCACATACACCGCCAGCGCGATGGCCATCACGCCCCCGAATAGCGCGAGGCTGCGCCGCATGTGGGGTTAGCGCCGGCTCTCGCTCAGGGGCGCGCGCTTGGTGGTGGGCCGTGCCGCCTGCAAGGTCACTTCGGCTTCGATGGTGTCCATCGCCAGCAGCACCGGCTGCAGCGGCGGCATCTCGCGCGGGAAGGTCACGTGTCCGCCGCGGATCAGGTCGTGTCCGCCCTGGCGCCCGCCCGTAATCTCGACCAGCACCGGGTCCTGGCGCAGGTTCACCGCGTAGAGATAGGGCCGCCCGTCGTGCCGTACGAAACGCGTGATCACGCCCTCGATTGGATAGCCGCTCGCATTGACGGCGCGCGGCACCTCCGGCAGTGCCCCTTCAACGACTGCCGCGTCTACGGCGTGCAGGTATTCCGTAGGCAGATTCAGCCCGCGCACAAGCACGGTCTGCGGCGTATTCACAATCAGCTCCAGCCGCGACTGGCCGCGCGGGTCATACGGAATGGGCGAGCCGATGCGCGCCACGGCACGGCCGGCGTCCACATAGGCCTGCACCTCCTTGAAGGCGGCATCCGTCAGCGCCGGCGTCTCGGGGATCACCAGCAGCCGCACATTCTTCAGCGCGCCCGCTGCCACCTGCTCCTCGCTCACCCAGCGCACCTTGTAGCCGCCGAAGCTCAGGCCTTCGAACGCATCGAACGCCGAAGACAGATAGGGCTCACCATTGTCGAAGACCTTCGAGGTATAGCTCCACAGCACGGCGATCGGCGCGCGGTCATCTTGAAAGGCGCGCACAACGGGCGTCAGGCGGCGCAGGTCCAGCGCCGCGGTCGCATAGCCCTCCAGCGCATCCGGCAAGGCAAACGCGGCATCGGTGCGCGGCACGGCCACGGCGTCGGCCCCGGTAATGAAGGCCTGCCACGTCGCGGTGTGCATCACCTCGAAGAGGCGCGCCCCCTCGTCGGCGGTCACGTCGGTCGACATCGCCACGTTGAAAATCGGATGGCCCGGCGCAATGTCGTCGAGCAGCGCGTAGTGCACTTCGTTTACCGGATAGTTGTAGCCGTAGTAGGGGTGGTCCTGGCGCAGCGGCCCGACCAGTCCGCTGATCTCCGTCTTCGGTGTCAGCGTCGCACGGCGGATGCCCCGGTGCGACTCGCCCTCGTCGAAAGCCGTCGCCGGCAGGTCTACCTGGCGCGCCAGATTGGGCGCGGTCTGGTCCATACCGGTCAGGGCCGCGTCGAACCAGCCGTGTACCAGCGTGCGCAGAAACTCCTGATAGTCCCACTGAAACGCGCGGCGTGTCTGATAGACCGGCGCCTCTTCCGGCGCAAGCGTGATCTCATCGAAGCCGCCCAGATGGGCGCGCCACGAACGGTTGAGGGCGTACCGGTCTTCGTAGAGCACTTCGACGTAGTCGATAAACGCGTCCTGGAACTGCGTGGGCGTATAGCTGAGTTGCGGGTTCTGCGCCAGACTCACGCTGAAGACCGGGGCCTGCCGCGCAAGAAAGGGCGTGACCGCCCGAATGTGTTCGCGCAGCGCCGCGCGTGCCTCAGCCGTCGCCAGGTTGGCAGCCAGCGTCTCCGCCGCAAGGTCTACGTGTACCGCCATGCCCTCTGCGGCGGCCGTGTCCAATAGCGCACCGAGGTGCTGGGCGGGCTGGCCCGCCACCGCGCTGGCCGGCGCCTGCACGCTTACCATGTTGAAGCCCAGCCGCGACAGCGACTCCACGGCCTGTGGGTCAGGCGTGTCCAGCACGGCACCAATCAGGAAGGTGGGCATGCCCTCGTTCAAAAGGCGCTCGCCTGCCACGCTGATCCCCGCCGGCAGGGGGGCCGGGGCTTCGGCATAGCGCGGGTCCTGCCCGTCGAGATCCCATGTCAGGGTTGCCCGCGTGCGCTGCACCGCACGCTCGAGGTAGTCGGCCAGCAGCGCGGCATTGCGCCACTCGTTGCGCCGCAACGCCGCGTCGGCCTGTGCCCGCACCTTGCTCGCCAGGGTCAGCCGCATATCCAGATAGGCCGTGCTGAGTCCGGCTTCCGTGCGTGCCGACACCGTGCGCGCGCGCAGGTCTGTCAAGGCCTGCTGCGCCTGCTCGACCGCCTGCGCCAGCGCATCACGCGTCACACGGCGCAGCGCTACCATGGCCATGGCCGGCGCGGCCGTCGGCAGATAGCGCGCCTCGATGACCGCCGTGTAGTGGCCGGGCGGATTGTCGCGCGCGTCCCACTGGAAGCGGCAGCGGTTCGGGCCCTCTGCCACGTCAATCGTGACCTCGCCCGATTCGACCACCTCGCCGTCCGCATCGAAAACCGACATGCGCACCGGAATCTCGCCCAGGTCGCGTTCGGCGCGCACAACGACCGAGAAGGGGACCAGGTACTGCGCGTCGGCATCCGGGTCTACCGCCAGTTCGATGATCGCGAGCGGTGCGTCGATGTACTCCACCTCTCCCGGCCAGACGGCGTCGAGCGTGCCAGGCTGGGTGAAGGCGGAGCACAGCAGCAACAGGGCGGCGGAGATCATACGGTGCAATCCTTCTTGGCGCGCCTGCTCGCCTTCTGGGCATGCCTGGTCGGCGAGCAAAGCTGCTGCATTGACTTTCTCACGGCGGCACGGCGCATGTACAGTCTGAGGCGTGGCCCGGCACGGCCGCCGGCCATGGCCTCTGCGCACGCGGGCGGCGGCTAGTGTGTCGGCGGTGTAATGCTCAACGCAACGGCGTGGTGTACGCGCGTGATGGCACTGGTAATTTCTTGACTACTTTTGTATAGTTCTTTACGGAACCGTGGGTCGAAACCGTCCACAATTTACTGGGAACCTTTTCGCCTGCCCAGGTATGGTACCAATTGTTTAGTGGTGGTGGTGCAAGCGAGGGGCGAAGCCGGTGGTGACGAGCACCGAAAGAAGCCAGGTGGCGGTGCGCACGCAAACGAATTTAGTGAACAAGGTGTTTCGCTGGTCCGCCCATTTGGGCACGCGGAAGGAGCCAGCAGAGAGCCTAGCCGAACCTCGGGGAAGAGGAATGACTTACAGGCGCGGACCATTCATAGCAGTATGTGCCATTATGGCGCTCTTTGCGGCGGCGGTCGCACAGGCCGCCGGCATTCCCGCTGACAAGGTCGACCCGCAGCAAATCTATTACGGCTCACCGGACAGCTTCGAGAAGCCCGGCAAGGTCGACTTCAAGGCCGTGGTAAAGGCCACGCCCGAGTACGCCGAGATTGTCGAGAAAAATGTCGAGCGGGGTACGGCGCGGTTCTGGATTCTCATGAGCCAGGCGAGCGATCGCGCGGTCGGCGTTATTGCCGATGTTGGCAAGGAAACCGAGTACGACCTCATCGCGGCGGCGGGCTATCTGGGTAGTCTGGATCCCCCGATTGCCGCCGACGACGTGACGGCGCTCGTGCTTGAGGTACTCGAACAACAATAGCCCGTTCGGGCAGCCGGAGGCCGCAACGCACGCTGGCCACCGCACGGCTATCCCGACGCGAGGGGGCGCCCAGTGCGGCGCCCACCGGTAGACGCCATGCGCACACTCGTTTCCCTTGCCCTATTGGTTGGCGCCGCTGCAGGATGCGCAACCACTGAGGCCACCATTGCACCCGTCGGGGCCAAGGTTGACCCCGAAAGCGGGGTGGCCACCGTCGCCTCGCCGCCCGGCGCGCTGAACTATGCCCGCCGCAGCCTCGACGCGGGCGAATACTCGGTCGCCATTCCGCGGCTGCTTCAGCTTATCGAGGAGTACCCGAACACGCGGGCGGGGCAAGAGGCGCACTATTACCTGGGATTGGCCTACTACCGCATCGGTGAATACTTCCAGGCCAAAGAAGAGTTCGACCGTTTCCTCGAAGTCGCGGGCGACAACGCGATGCGTGAGAACGCCCAGCGTCTGCTGTCGAGTCTCGACGAAACCGTAGACCAGCGCTACGAGACGCCCGAAGAACTCGAGGGTGAACTGGGCGAGGTACAGGCCGAAGCGCTTGCCAATCCCAACAATCTTGCCAAGCAACTGGAATACGCCGACCTGCTCTGGCGCAACCACCGCTACGAAGACGCCGGCACGGTCTACGCCGATATCCTGGCGGGCTGGCCTCAACTCGAGAACGACGCGATGCTGCGCACGCGCGTCGAGCGCAACCCGGACGGTACCCTGACAGTCCTGTCACCCGACGAGGTAAAGCGCCGGCTGGCCGAAGAACAGCCCCTCGTCGTCTTCAACACAACGTCGTTTCGCAGTGGTCGCGACCGGGTGTTCACGCGCAGCGTTCAGGAACGCATCTTTAACGTGACGGGGCAGGTCGTGAATCGGGGGCCACAAACCCTGCATAATGTGCAACTTATTGTGACGATTTACGGATTCTCCAATCAGATCTTAGATACCCGCACCATCGGGCTCGGCAGTATGCCGTCGGGTGTGGTGCGTCCATTCAGTGTGCAATTCTTGAACTTTGACAACATCGAAAACGTACAGCGCTACGACGTGGTGGCGACCTATGGCTAGGCACATGTACACATGGCTGGCGCCGGCCGTCGCCCTGGTGAGCCTGTGGGCGGCCGGAGGCGCCGTCGCCCAGGCCCCGCAGCAGGTCAATGTCTCGGTAAAGATTATCGAGTTCCAAACCATCAAGGGCGTCGAGACGGGGCTGAGCGCCTTCTTCCAGCAGCGCAACGAGCCGCGCCCCTACGCGCAGGAAAACGGGTTTACCTACGGTCGCGTAGCCAGCGGCAACGGCAACGTCGAGACGGCGGACATCACTTTCCCGACGCGCACGAATGCCGGTATCACGGTGTTCCTGGACCAGATCGAGACCACCTACGGCGATATCGAATTGGTCTTGCAGGCGCTGGTCGACCAGAACCGCGCCTCGATTCTGGCGCGGCCGAAGGCCATGGTGCAGGTCGGCTCGGAAGTGCCGACGCGCATCGAAACCACGCAGGACATTCCCTACGAAGACACACGCGTGGTGGGCTCGACGGCGGTACAGGTCACCAGTTTCCGGCCCACCGGTGTGGTGCTCGAGGTGCGCGCGCAAGCCATCAGCGATGACGATGGCGACCTGAACACCACCGAAGATACGTACATCCAGCTCAATCTCACCGCTGGGGTGAACGAAGAAGGCCAGCGCATTACCGTGGCACTCGACGATTTCGTGGCCGCGGACAGCAATCCCTTTGGCGGCACGAGCAACGCCCTGTCGGTTCCCGAGTTCATCTCGCGCGAAATTGCGACCACCGTGTGGGTACAGCACGGGCAGGTGCTGATACTGGGCGGCCTGTACCGCAATACGAAATCCAAGAATCTGGCGACCACGCCGTGGCTGATTCAGGGCGAGGACTTCGTGAACGGCGTGGTGCAGCGTTTCGTGCCGTTCGCGGTACCGTCGGCGCCCTTGTCGAGCAGCATCGGCAACCAGCAAACCAATGAGAACCGGCGCGAGCTGGTGTTCATGCTGAAGGCTGAGTTGTGGCGGCCCTCCTTTACCGTTATCGACGAGTTCGGCTTTGAGGAAGAAGATGAGCCTGCCGAACCCGAAGAGCCACGCCGCCCCGGGGACGTGATCACCGATGTGTTTGAAGGCATCAGCGAAGTGCCGCAGGGCGTGGTCGAGGGCATTACGGGCACGACGCCGGGCGGCGATGTGTCCGGCAGCCTCGGCGGGCGCGACGAATGATGCCGGGAAGCGCATACCGCTTTGCTCGCGCGGCCGGCGCCGTGTCGCTGGCCCTGGTGCTGGTGTTGTCCGGTACGGCGCGGGCCCAGGATCCGCCCGCCGATGTGCGCCAGGTGCAGGTGCAGGTCTGGATCAGCGAGACGAACGAGAGCGGCCTGCGGGATATCGGAGCGAATCTGAATTACACGCGCTTCGTACGCGGCGAAGAGCAAAGCGGTTCGGTTCAACAGATTTCGACCAACGTGTTTGACCCGGGGGGCGATTTTCAATCGGTCACGGTGCCCACACCCGACCGCGACCTGTTCGGGCCTACGCTGCGCGAAGAGGCCAGCCGCGACGAGGTGCCGGGCCAGGACGGCATCCAGACGCGCTCGGGCATCGGGCTCGAGATGAGCGTGATTAATCCCGGCTACGGCACGATCGATGCCGTGTTTCGCGCCATCGAGCGCAAGACGGACGTCGACCTGATCTCCAAGCCGGAGTTGCTGGTCATCAACAACGGCACCGCGACCATCAAGGCAGGTGGCGAGGTGCCCTTCCAGGATGCGCAGTACGACGCGAAGGGCAACCTGCAGCTGGGCGTGAAGTGGCAGGACGTGGGCGTCAGCCTCACGATGCAGCCGACCATTCTCGCCAATGACTTTGTGCAGTTGAACGTACAGCAGCTCGAGGTAACGGATGTGCCACGCATCGAGAACCTGCGTGGCGTCGACCTGCCGGTGTTCGCCAAGCGTTCGCAGACGGGCAACGTGGTGGTGCCCAGTGGGCAGACCATTGTGATCGGCGGCTTGTCGAGCCGTATCGTGCGCAAGACCGAGCGGCGTGTGCCGGTGGTCGGTCGCATCCCTATCCTGGGTATTCCGTTTCGCAGCCGCAACAGCGAGGCGGACGTCACGCATCTGCTCATCTTCGTATCGCCCACGGTCGTCGACCTGCGCAACCTCACGCCCGACGCCTCGAACGCGCTCAACTTCTGGCGCGAGCGCGGCGGTGAATGGCAGAGCCGCGACCGGATCGAGCGCGAACTGGAAGCAATGGAAGACGAGCTGTAGCGGGCCCTTGAAGCGTGCCGCCGCGCCGCGCATGCTAGCCCTGTCATGTGGACCTTCCTGAAGCAGTATGGCCTGGCGCTGTCGAGCGCGGTGCTCCTGGCGATCGCCTTTCCCGCGCTCAGCCTCTGGCCCCTGGCCTGGGTCGCGCTGGCGCCGCTGTTCGCCCAGGCCGCGTGCACCGGCCCGGTTGGTGCGGCGTTGCGCTTCTTCGCCGCCGGGTGGGCCTTTCACCTCATTCTCTTGCATTGGCTGGGCGCCAACGTGATGTGGGCCGGCGGCCCGGCCATGCTCGGCTGGATTGCCGTCTCGGCGCTGATGGGCCTCTTCTGGGCGCTCACGGGGGGCATCTGGGCCGTGCTGCATGCCCGTGCCCCGCTGGCCGCGGGGGCCGCACTCCTGGCGCTGCTGTGGGCCCTGATGGAGTGGGGGATGGGTTATGCCCTCTACGGCTTCGGCTGGAGCGCCGTAGGCTATACGCAGGCGCCTGCGCCCTTTCTGCATCTGGCGACGGCGGGCGGTGTCTACGCGCTCAGTGCGCTGGTCGTGTTCGTGAATGCCGCGCTGGCCCTCGCCATCGTCGAAGTGCGCGGTCGCATCGTGCGGTTGGGGCTGGCGCTCGCTACGGTACTGGTGGCGGTAGGCGTGGCGTGGCTTTTGTCGCCACCACCAACGGCGGCCGATCCGGCCTTCCGCGTGGGCATGGTGCAGACCAATGTGGCACAGCCGATGAAGTGGGACCGCGAATACCGGGTCGAGATTGTGCGCAACGCCGCGGAGAAGACGCGGCAACTGGCGCAGTTCGAGGCGCTCGACCTGGTGGTGTGGCCCGAGGGCACGGTGGTCGATTCCTTCGACGCTGCCCCCTACCCGGACATGCTGCTGCAGCTGGTCGAAGAAACGGGCGTGCCGCTGCTGGCCGGCAGCACGCGCCGCGACGCTACCGGCGTCTACAACAGTGCGGTACTCGTCGAGCCGGGTGGCGACCTTACGAACTACTACGACAAGGTGATGCTGGCGCCGTTCGGCGAGTTCGTGCCGATGCAGGATTCGGTGTTCGCGTTCGTGCGGGCGCTTTCGGCCTTCGGCGGGCTGTCCGCGGGCGAGTCCTTCCGCACCTTCAACGTGGGCAGCCCTACCCTCGGTCCGCTCATCTGTTTCGAGGTGGTGCCGGCCCACCTGTCGCGGCTGCTGCGCGACAAGGGCGCCGAGGCCATCGTGGTCGTTACGAACCTCAGTTGGTTCTGGGCCAGCAGTGCGCTCGACCAGGAATGGGCTATCGCGCGCATGCGTGCCGTCGAGACGCGCCTGCCCGTCATTCATTCCGCCAACACCGGTATCAGCGGCGTGATTGATCCCTATGGCCGGGTCGACCTCATCCGGGGGCTGCTCTATCCCGATGGCCGCTACATCGTGCTCGATGAAGCGCGGGTCAACCATCGCAACGTGCGGCTGCAGCGCCTGGTCGGCGCCTTCGATGTGCCCGCGCCGGCGCCGCATCCGATGCCCTGGGGGCCCCGCTACTTTCCGCATGGGGCGGGCGTGGGCGCGGTGGTGTTGGCCTTGGCGGCGCTGCTCGGTGTGGGCAATGCACGCGCGCCGCAGACGCCACCGGAAGAAGATGCGCCAACCGAGTACGAACTCGAGCGCGGGGCGCAGCAGGACTCCGACGGCGACGGCTACGAGGCGGACGAAGCGCCGGAGTCGCGCGCATGAGCCGTGCGGCGCGCTCGCCCTTTGCCCGGGCGGCGGCCGTCTTCGCCAGCGGCACCATGCTCAGCCGCGTGCTGGGTCTCGTGCGCGATGTGGTCCTGGCGGGCTTCGTTCCGGCCGTTGCCCGCGACGTCTTCTTCCTCGGATTCAAGTTTGCCAATCTGCTGCGCGACATGCTGGGCGAGGGCGCGGCGAATGCGGCGCTCGTGCCCGTGCTGGCCGAGGCCGACGAACGGCGCGGCGATGCGGCCTTTCGCCGCCTGGCCTATGCGCTGTTGTGGGCGATGGCGGGCGTCCTGGCGCTGGTCACGGTGGCGGGTATCCTTTTGGTGCCGTTCGTTCCCGCGCTTCTGGCCGCGCTGCAGCCCGTGGCCGGCGAGCAGGCCGCCCCTACCGCTTCCGACGTGTTGACCGTGCGGGTGCTGCAGTGGACGTTCCCCTACCTGTTCTTCATTGGTCTTACGGCCTGCGCCGCCGCGCCACTGTTCGTGCGCGACCGCTATGCCGTGCCCGGCTGGTCACCCGCGCTGCTGAATGTTGCGCTGATTGCGGTGTGCGTGGTGGCCCTCGACTGGTTTGCACAGCCGGTCTGGGCACTGGTGGCGGGCGTCTGGCTGGGGGGGGCGCTGCAACTGGCGGCGTTGCTCTGGGCGCTGTGGCGCTGCTGCGGGCCACCGCGCTGGGTCGTGCCCTGGACCGAGCCCGCCGTGCGCCGGGCAGGCTGGCTGCTGTTGCCGGTCATCGTCGGCCAGACCGCGAGCGAGGTCAACAAGGTGGTCGACAATCTGTTTGCCTACCTCTTGCCCGCGGGCACGGTCAGCGCACTCTTCTTTGCCAACCGGCTGGTGCAGTTGCCGCTGTCGCTGTTCGGTGTGGCCGTGTCGGTGGCCGTGCTGCCCGCCGTTTCGCGCGCGGGTGCCCGGGCCGACCTGACCGAGGCGCGCCAGCTGCTGCTCGAAGGGCTGCGCTTCTCGCTCTTCCTGGTGCTGCCGGCCACGGTGGGGTTACTGCTGATGGCCGAGCCCCTGATCGCGCTGTTGTTCGAATGGCGTGCCTTCACCACCGAGGAAGCCGCCCGGACGAGCGCAGCAGTCTTTTACTACGGGCTGGGGCTCGTGGCCTTCGCGGGCGTCAAGATACTCGTGGCGGGTTTCTTTGCGCTGCAAGACACGCGTACGCCGGTCGTTGTCGCCACGCTCAGCATGCTGCTTAACATCGCGCTCAACTTTGCACTGGTCGGGCCGTTGGGTTTTCGGGGACTCGCCATCGCCACGACCGTCGCGCAGACCCTCAACTTCGCGCTTCTCTACGTGCTGCTGTCGCGGCGCGTGGGCCTGCTGTGGTCGGGCGCTTTCGGCATGGGCCTCGCCCGTATGCTGGTCTGCTGCGTGGCGCTGGGCGGTGCGGTATATGGGGCTCGTGCTGTACTGCCGCAGGTGCCGGGCTTTGCCGGCGAGTTGATGGCTGCGGGGGTGCCGATCACCTTGGGGGGCCTTACTTATCTGGGCTGCGCGGTGGCGTTGGGGCTGCCCGAGGCCATGCGGCTGCGCACGCTGCTCCGCCGCAAGTAGGCCCGTCCGGCACGGTTGCGGGCGGACGGGTGCGGATAAGCCGGAAGCAGACCGAACAACCGGCTACGCCACGTATCGCGCCGCTACGCGAATTGGCGCATGTAGCTCAGGCTCTGCTCGGCAATCGCTTCCGGTCCCGGGTCGAACTTGAAGACCTCGACCGATACGTAGTGCTGAAAGTCGATGTCGTGCAGCGCTTCAAAGATGGGGGCGAAGTCCACCTCGCCAAAGCCCGGCCCTTCGAGATTCTCGTCGTTCGCGTGATAATGCTGCAGGTAGTCGCGGTACTTGCGAATGAGCGCGGGGCGGCCTTCCGGCTCAAAGGCCATGGCCTTCGTGTCGAGAATCAACTGAAAGTTGGGGTGGTCCACCGCGTCGATCAGGGCGACTGCCTGCTCGGCCGACTGGCAGAAGTCGGTCTCGAGGTGCGTCAGCGGCTCCATGCACAGCGTGACCCCGCGCGCTTCGCACGTGGGCAGGGCCGCTTCGAGCACGGCACGTGCGTAGTCAAAGGCCTGTGCGTACGAGACGCCGGCCATCAGGTTGCGCTGCTTCGGCGAACCCAGAATCATCACGCGGCCGCCCACGTCGCCGCAGAAGTTGGCGAGGTCGCGCAGGTACTGCGCCGTAAAGTCGCGCACCGCCGCGTCGGGGTGCGTCAGATAGACGCCCTGCGGCCCAACAAACAGCCAGTGCAGCCCGATGATGTCGAGGTCGACTTCAGCCGCGCGCCGCATGATCTCTTCGCGCGTCGCGGCGGGAATGTCGGTCACGTAGTCACTGAAGGTGAAGGGGGCGATTTCCAGGCCGTCGTAGCCCTTCTCGCGCACGAAGGTGCAGGTGCGCGCGATGTCCTGCCAGTCCTTGAAGATTTCGCTGCAGATGCCGAATTTCATGGTTCAACCCCTTCCAGCACACCACGCGGCCCCGGCGGTGTGACTAGCCCTGATAGCTCTCTTGCGGTTCTTCGGCACCGCCGGCGTCGGGCCGGTAGATGAATACCCGGTTGCCGCCCGAGCGCTTGGCATCGTACATCATGGCATCGGCAAAGCGGATGAACGAGCGCAGCGAACTGCCCTGCTTGTAGGTCATCAGCCCGATGCTCAGGGTCAGCTCGTCGTTGTGGCGCTGGGCGAACGTGGTACGGATACGCTCGGCAATGGCCAGCGCGCTGTCTTCGTCGGCTTCCGGCAGAATGACGGTGAACTCGTCGCCGCCATAACGGAAGCCCACGTCCACGTGTTCGCGTGTGCAGATGCTGACCACACTGCCCACGGCCGCCAGCACGCGGTCGCCTTCCAGATGGCCGTGGCAGTCGTTGTACTTCTTGAAGCTGTCGACGTCGAACAGCAGCAGCGACAGGGCGTGGCCCTGGCGGCGTGCGCGCTCGATCTCCGCTTCCAGCCGGTCGTAAAAATAGCGCTGGTTGTATAGCCCTGTCAGGCTGTCCTTGATGGACATTTCCTTCAGTTCGCGCTCGAGCCGTTTCTGCTCGGTGATGTCTTTGCAGATGGCGAGGGTGGTGGGGGGCGCGCCCGGTTCTTCCTGAACGGTCGACAGCGACATGCTCACCGGGATGTAGGTGCCGCTCTTGCTGCGGATTTCAGTCTCGTAGTTCTTGAGCCGCTGCTCGTTGTCGATGAGCCGGCCGACGTATTGTACCTCCGCCTGGCCGCCCACGAAGAAGTCCGCCGTCGGCCGCCCAAGGACTTCCTCGCGTGTGAAACCGAACAGTCCCACCGCGCCGTTGTTCACATAGCTGATGCGGTTGTTGGCGTCGGCCGTGAGTACGGCATCGAGGGTGCTGTCCAACAGCTTCTCGAGATATTCCTTGGTGCGGCGCAGTTCGGCATTCGCTGCAGCGAGGTCGGCCGTCGCCGCGCCCACGCGCTTCTCCAGTTCTTCACGGTGGCGGCGGTTCTCGAGGATGAGTGCGCGCTTCTCGATGGCCTTGTGCGTGGCCGCCGTAATCTCCGCCAGATTGAACGGCTTCAGGATGTAATCGTCTGCGCCTGCGCGCAGCGCGTCGATGGCGTTCGTCACATCGAGCATCGCGGTGACGACGATGACCGAGAGCAGACTGTCGCGCACCTTGGCTTCACGCACCACCTCGGTGCCGTGCATCTCCGGCATCTTGAGGTCGGTGATCAGCAACTCGAAGTTGTCACTGTCCAGCAGCGCCAGTGCTTCGCTGGGCGCCGTACAACCGGTGCAGGTATAGCCCTCGTCTTCCAGGTGCTGACACAGCATCTGGAGTACGCTGGTTTCGTCGTCCAGTATCAGAATGTTATGCGGCACACGCGGGTCCAGATGGCTGGTGGCCCGCGCCGGCGAAGCAACGGAAGCGGCGTAGGGTGCCGGGCAGACCGTGGAGCACGGGCGTAGCTAGAGCCACTTCCACACGGCTACCGCGACAATGACCGAGCCAACGGCCATCCCTATCTCGAAGGTGCCGGGCAACTGGTCTTCTTCCCAGTCCTTCTGGCCCAGTGACTGGCCCACGCCTTCCTTGGTGGCCAGGTCCTTGTCCTGTTCGGCCGTGCGCTGGGCAGCGGCGTCTTCCAGGCAAGCGCCGAAAATCAGGCCGATGGCGAGCAGGGCCAACAGCAAATGGCCCCAGCGTTGGGTCGTTGGCATGGCAGCAAGCTCCTCGTTTACAGGTACTTATGGGCGTCTTCTGCGGCGTGTGCCGCTCTCGCTACGAATCGGATTATGCCGCCTCGCCCGATCCAACGCAATGCGGCGTCACGCGCTGGCGGCAAGCGGCAGGGCCGAGGGCTCGCCCGGCAGGCTGATCGTGAAGGTGGCGCCCTGGCCGGGGCTGCTGGTCACCCGAATGTGGCCGTGATGCAACTCGACCACGTGCTTCACAATCGCCAGGCCCAGACCGGTACCGCCCGCCCGGCGGCTGCGCGCCTTGTCCACGCGATAGAAGCGCTCGAACAGCCGCGACAGATGTTCGGTGGCGATACCCGGGCCCTCGTCCTCGACCGCGATGCAGACCTGGTCATCGGAGCGATAGGTGCGCACGCGCGTACAGGTCCCTTCGCTGCTGTACTTGACCGCGTTCGCCACGAGATTGACGACCGCCTGCTCCAGCAGGCTGGGGTCCAGCGGTGCCTGCAAACCCGGCTCGAAGTGTGCCTCGAGCCCGATGCTCTTGGCGTCGGCCTCCGGCTGGCACAGGTGCAGGGCGGCCTCGATCACGGGTTGCACGGGCGTAAACTCGAGCACCACGCTGCGGCGGTCCTTCTGCTCTTCAATCTGTGCGAGCGCCAGCACATCTTCAACCAGCGCCGTCAGCCGGTCACTTTGCCGCACAATAATGCGCAGGAAGCGGCGCGCGGCCTCTTCGTCCGCCAGGGCGCCGTCGAGCAGGGTTTCGGCGTAACCGCGAATCGAAGTGATGGGCGTCTTGATCTCGTGGCTGACGTTGGCCACGAAATCCTTGCGCGCAGTCTCGAGACGCCGCAGTTGCGTTACATCGCTGAAGATGAAGAGCCCGCCCATACTCTCGCCGTGTCCGTCGCGCAGAATCGCGCCGCGCAGATTCACCTGCCGGTGCTCGCCAGATGGCCCTTCGATCACGAGGTCACCCTCGACGGGGCCGCCTTCTTCAAAGAGCTGGTCGGTCAGCGACTTCACTTCGGCCTGGGGTAGGGCGTCGTAGAGCGAGCGGCCGCGCGCAAAGCCGTCGGCCAGGTTCAGCAGCTGGGCCGCGGCCTCGTTGGTGTGAATAATTTCGCCGTCGCGGTCGAAGGCGACCACGCCCTCGCTCATGCTCGACCAGACCGCCGTCAGCTCGTTGTGTTGTTCGCGCGTCACGCGCATGCGCTCGTCGAGTTCTTCGGCCATCTGGTTCATCGAGGTGGCGAGTGCGGCCAGTTCGGCAGCGTCGGGCATGGGCAGGCGTGCGCTCAGGTTGCCCTGCGCAAAGCGGCCTGCGCCCGCGCGCAGCTGGTTAATGGGACGCGTAATCCGGCGGGCGATGGCCGCACTTACGGCGGTCGCGAGCAGCGCAATCAGAATGAGGCCGATCAGGCTTTCGCGGATAACTGCGGCCGTCGCCGCATTCACCGCCGTCAGGGGTTCGGAGGTGCGCACCACGCCCAGCAGTTCACCCGCGTGGTGGAGCGGCAGCGCAACATAGAGCCCGTCTTCGTTCAGCGAATTGCTGAACCGGGCCGCGGAACCCACCCCCTGTGCGTACGCCTGCTCGATCTCAGGGCGGGTGCCGTGGTTGTCCATTACGGCCGGGTCTTCATGGCTGTCGCCCAGCACCAGCCCATCGCGGCGCACCATCGTGAGGCGCGCGGCCGAAGCGCTGCCCAGCCGCTTGCACCACGCATCGATGGCCGCCGGTGGCTCGGTGGCCATGCGCTTGGCCGCTTCATCCGCAATCAGGCGGGCTCGCGATTCGAGGTCGCGCAGAATGGCTTTCTGGTAGTAACCCCGCAAGGACTGGTAGCCATAGCCCGACGAGGCGATCAGGGTGAGGACCGTGAGCGTCAAGAAGGGCCAGAAGATATGCCAGACCAGCTTGCGGCGGGGCATCGGCTACTCCCGGAACCGGTAGCCGACGCCGCGCACGGTCTCGATGTAGTCGCCGTACTTGCCCAGCTTCTTGCGCAGCCCCACAATCTGCACATCGACCGAGCGCTCCGTCACGATGTAGTCCTCGCCGCGCACGGCGTCCATGATTTGTGAGCGCGTGAACACCCAGCCCGGCCGGCGCGCGAGGAAGTGGAGCACGCGAAACTCGGTGAAGGTCAACGAGAGCGGCTTTCCGTCGAGCAGGGCTTCGTGACGGCCCGGGTGAATCGCCAGATTGTGGACCCGGGTCATCGTTTCGGCGTCTTCGTCGAGGCGCGACTTGCGGCGCAGCACCGCCTTGGTCCGCGCCAGCAAGACCTTCGGACTGAAGGGTTTCGTGATGTAGTCGTCGGCGCCCAACTCCAGCCCGCGCACCACATCGGCCTCGCTGCCCTTCGCCGTCAGCATGATGATGGGGATGTCGCGCGTCTTCATGTCGTTCTTCAACACCGAGCAGACCTCGAAACCATCGAGGCCGGGCAGCATCAGGTCCAATAGGATCAGGTCGGGTAACAGGCGGCGCGTCGTACTCACGGCGTCGGTGCCGTTATCGGCGCGCTGCACGGTGTACCCGCCCTTCTCCAGGTTGTACTGCACCAGTTCGAGAATGTCTTCCTCGTCGTCGACGACGAGCACGTTGTGTTTGGCCATGTTTGCTCCCTGCGCGGCTTACGTCAACCAATAATCGTAGCTGGCCAACGTTACCGGTGTGTTAAAGCGAGACGTCGCGGTGCGCTCAGCGTTGGTTTGGGGTGGTTTTTAGCACCCGCCGCCTGAGAAAGGTATACTCCAATCCGCCAACAATGCCAATTCGAAGGAAGCCTCGTGTGGAAAAGATTCTGACGGTGCGCGATGTCGCCGACATCCTGCAGGTCAAAGAGATTACCGTGCGCGAGATGTTTCGCGAAGGGCGCCTGCGCGGCTTCAAGATGGGCAAGGCGTGGCGCACGACCGAAGACATGCTGCGCGCCGACATCGAAACGCTGGCGGCAGGGGGCACGCCGGGCGACGGTGAGGCGACGGCGGCAACGTCGGCCAAGAAGGTGCGCGCCAAGCGGACCGCGAAGAGGCCGGCAAGCCGCAAGAAGGCGGCAGGCGCATCGGATGCGCCAGCAGTGGAAGCGCCACCGCCGCAGCCTCCCGCACGAGAAGCCGCCGACGGCGATGCGGACGAAGACGAAGGTGAAGACGATGCGCAGGGGCTGCTCTTCTAGGCGCCCGCTGCCATCCCCGACATGAAGTACCGCGGCCTTGCCGCCGTGTTAAAAGAAGCGGGGAGCACCGCCTGCACGATGCTCCCCGCGTGACCTTCTACAATGTGCCCGGTCAGGCCGGTGCGCCCGGGGCGTAGTTGTCTTCCGTGCCAATCTGCACGCCGTAGCCGCCCGTGTTGAAGAACTGAATCAGGCGCAACAACTCCGACAGGTTGATGGCGAAGTCCTGTGGCGCGTAGTCGCTCTCGTGGGCGCGGCAGGTCAGCGTGCCCGCATCACCCGACAGATAACCGTCTTCGGAAGTGCCGAAGTTCTCCGCGCACGAGTAACCGCCCGTGTTGAAGAACTGAATGACACGCAACAACTCCGACAGATTGATGGCCTGATTGCCGTCCTGGTCGGCCGCGTGCCGGGGCGACGTCGTGCTCTCGGCCAGGTCACCGCGCAACTCGGCCGCGGTAAGCGCGCCGTCGTTGTTGTCATCCAGAGCGGCGAACTCGCTCTGACCGTCGGGGCCACCGCCCTTGGGCGGCAGTATGCTCACGATGGTGGACGTGGCTTCATCAAAGTCGAGCGTGCCGTTGCCGTTCTCATCGAGCTCGTCGAACGCGCTGAGCAATGCCTGGGCAATCTGCTCAAGGAGGCTCAGGCCGCTGCCTTCGCCCTCGAGTGCGCCTTCGGGGGTGCCTTCACCCTCGACTGCGCCTTCAGGGCTGCCTTCACCTTCGAGCATGCCTTCTGGGGTACCTTCACCCTCGAGCATGCCTTCGGGTGTACCTTCACCTTCGATGATGATCATCCCTTCGCCTTCACCCTCGGTGGTGCCTTCACCCTCGGTGGTGCCTTCACCCTCGGCCGTGCCTTCGCCTTCAAGTGCGCCTTCCGGTTCCAGGCCGAGCAGCGCGGCATCGATATAGGCCTGCGGGCTCGCATTGTCGCCGCCCACGCGGTCGTACTCGTCCGCGTTGACGTCGCCGTCGCCATCGGCGTCACCCTGCGGACCAAAGATGGCGGGGAAGCCGGAGAGGCCTTCGGCGGGAATCGTGTTCTCGAGCGCCTCATTCAGGAAGCTGGCGAGGGCGATCACCGCATCGAGCGAGGCGGTATCGCCCAGCGTCGCATAGCCCGCCAGCAGCGTGAGCAACGAGGGGATAAGCTGCTGTACCTGCGCAATATCGTTGTCGGTAACCTCGGGCGGCAATTCCACGCCCAGCACGCCCAGGAGCTCGCTCACCAGGCTGGGTGGATTGTCGGTCAGGATGCCCAGAATGGGGCTGCCGGAAAGAATGTCGAAATTGGCCTCCAACTGTGCGGCAACATCGGCCCCGGTCACTGCGCCGGGCAGGGTGGGGAAGCTGCCCGGATCGTTGACGACTTCAGCGATGAGCCCCAACTCAAACGCGAAGTCGAGGATGCCGTTGCCTTCAATGGCCAAGGTTTCCAGATTGATGTTGCCGTTGAGGTCGGCCACGTCGCAGCCGAGCGAGGTCAGCAGCCCATTGACCTCGGCGAGGTCTTCGGGCTCGAGCAGGCCCTCGAGCAAGCTCTGAAAGGCCTGGCCCTCTACCGTTGCGAGCACGCCGTCGGCAACTTCGCAGAAATCGACGGGGTCGGGCAGCGCCACAGTGACTTGCGCCTGTGCCTGCAGGGGTATCATCGTCAAGAGCGCAGCGGCCGCAGCGCCCATACACCAGTTCCAATATCGAGCCATTCTCTGTAGCCTCCCTGGGACACCAGACGGTGTCTGCCTCATGTCGCTCTATAGCCTTGGTTCGTGTTCATCCATCGTGCACCGCGGGCGGGCGCCCGTGCGTAGTGGTGGGGTAAATTCCGCTCCTACAGCCCGGTGTGCGGTCATTCGCCATCGCGCGCCGGCTCCGTTGTGCGGGGCCGCACGCGACAACCGGTACAAGACGCCGCCGAGCGATGTCTTGCCATGCCATTACTTTCCTTCCCAAGAAAGCGCAAGCGCGCAGGCGGGAGCCTACGCGCTTGCGGAAAAGCAGTCAAGTATTTGACGCCGCCTAGCTGATCGGCTGTCCTGGACAGTAGCCATCCTCGGTGTTCTGGTCCGGGCAGAAGAAGTAGCCGTTCACATTGAAGAACTGGATAAGTCGCAGCAGTTCGCTCAGCGAGACGACGAAGTCCTGCGGCGCGTAGTCACTGTCATGCGGGCAGCAGTCGGTGGCGCCGGCGCCCGGCTGATAGCCATCTTCCGTGCCTGTGCTGCACGAGAACCCGCCGACATTGAAGAACTGAATCACACGCAACAGTTCCGACAAGCCAATGACATTGTCAGCGCTCGTGTCCGCGGTATGAATCGGACCCGCGATACACTCGCCTTCACCTTCAAGCAGGCCTTCGCCTTCAGCAACGCCTTCGCCTTCGGCAACGCCTTCGCCCTCAAGCAGGCCCTCACCTTCGGCAACGCCTTCGCCTTCAAGCAGGCCCTCACCTTCGGCAACGCCTTCGCCTTCGGCAACGCCTTCGCCTTCAGCAACGCCTTCGCCCTCAGCAACGCCTTCGCCTTCGGCGACACCTTCGCCTTCAGCAACGCCTTCGCCTTCGGCGACACCTTCGCCTTCAAGCAGACCTTCACCTTCGGCGACACCTTCGCCTTCGGCAAGACCTTCACCTTCGGCAACGCCTTCACCTTCGGCAACGCCTTCGCCTTCGGCAAGACCTTCACCTTCGGTAAGACCTTCACCTTCGGCAACGCCTTCGCCTTCAAGCAGGCCCTCACCTTCGGCAACGCCTT
>CAYMLC010000003.1:0-9948 GCA_964390765.1 uncultured Nitrospirales bacterium | reverse complement strand
TCACCTTCGGCAACGCCTTCGCCTTCAAGCAGGCCCTCACCTTCGGCAACGCCTTCGCCCTCAAGCAGGCCCTCACCTTCGGCAACGCCTTCGCCTTCGGTAAGACCTTCACCTTCGGCGACACCTTCGCCCTCAAGCAGGCCCTCGCCTTCGGCAACGCCTTCGCCTTCGGTAAGACCTTCACCTTCGGCAACGCCTTCGCCTTCAGGGGCACCTTCGATCACGCCTTCGCCCTCAGGGGTACCTTCGATGATGCCTTCGCCTTCGGGGGCACCTTCGAGGATGCCTTCGCCTTCAGGGGTACCCTCCACAATGCCTTCGCCCTCAGGCGCACCTTCGATCACGCCTTCGCCCTCAGGGGTACCTTCGAGGATGCCTTCGCCCTCAGGGGTACCTTCGAGGATGCCTTCACCTTCCGGGCTACCCTCTACGACGTCTTCGCCTTCGGGCAGCATGTCCACCACGGTCAGGCGGCCTGGCAATGAAGTGCGCGTCCAGCGCCCGTCGCAGACCGTCACCTGGAACAGGCTCCCATCATCGGCGAGCATCAATTGGTCCAGCACCAACACGGGGTCCGTGGACAGTACGCCGCCCAACGGCGCCAGGTCTTCCGGATTCAACTGCACCCACTCATACGATACGGGCGTCGTGCCGCCAGCAAGCGTTACATTGAAGCTGGCCGAGCCACCGACTTCGCCCAGGCCGGGACCTGGCTCGCCCGCGATCCGCAGCGGCGGATTCAAGAGGCCCTCGAAGCCGAGCCACTCTTCGCGGTCCGCGCTAACGTCATAGCTTGTGAGATTCGCATTGGTGTCGCCGTTCAGGTCGCCGGCGAATGACAGCAAGGTTTGCTGGCAGTCGAAGTCGGTGCAGTTGAAGTTGTTCGTGAAGTTGGTCAGCGCGGTGCACACGTTGGCGGCCGACACGAAGATGGTGCCGCTGATGTTGACGGTCACCGTGTTGCCGAGAAATTCGAAGTCGATATCGGTGCTGACGAACTCGTCGATGTCCGAGATGTTGTCGCAGCTGATCTGCTTCGGTGTCAGGCCCGCATCCGGCACCTTCGACAAGTCCTCGAGTAGCGTGGGTACCAAGGCCTCGACAAACGAGATGGTGACCTGGCTGAGCAGGCCCTGAAAGTATTCAATGGTGAGCGGGTCGCCCAACGTCATCACGCCGGCCCCGAGCCGAATCAGCGCCTCCTCGAGACGCGGGTCGGCGCTGCGCAGCAGGGCGTCGTCCGGGTCGCTCTCATTCACGCCCCAAAGGCTCGGCACATCGAAGCACTGCTCGCCGATAATGGTGTCGATGCACGCCTCGCTGCCCGTCGAAAACGTGATTGTGTCGTTGACATCAATGCCGCCGATGAGGTCGACCTCCGCGTCGATAACGACATTGGGCAGCGTGATTTCCAGCGTCTGAATCTGTGCGACGTTGGCCGCGTAGGCATTGCGGATCGCATCCACATCCTGTGCCGGCAACTGTGAGACGACGCTGGCATCCCCATCTACCACTGCCGCCAGCAGCGCGAGGTGGTCATCGTCCAGTATACCGTTCCCGTCGTTGTCCACGCCCAGGAAGCCCGGGCCCACCTGGCCGGGCACGCGCGTCCACAGCGGCGGGTCGCCATCGGCCCACAGGTTGGTGCCCTCTTCATCGACCAGTGTTAGGCCGAGCAGCGCTTCGAACAGGCCGAAATCGCTGTCGTAGTCGAGCTGGCCGGGTGGACACGACTGGGCCATAGCGATGGGCGCCGTGCCGAGCACGGCAAGCGCCACGAGCACACTCAAGATCTGCCTCATAAAAACCTTCCCTTTTCTCGCGGAGCGCCCAGTGGCTTGTGGTCCGCGTCTGCTACCTGCACTACCCTCACGCCGGACCTTATCACATGTCCTTTACAGAAACTAAACAGTTCCTGCCCGAACAGCGCGCCAGGCCTAGTCCAGCGGGCGTACCTTCACATTGCGAAAGCGCGTGGTCTTTTCGAAGTAGCGGTCACCGGCATGCACCTGCAGCGCGATGTGACCCTCGTCGTCCAGCAACTCCTCTTCACCCTGGAAGGCCATAACGTGCTGGCCATTGAGCCAGACATCGATGGTGGGGGGATTGCCGGTCACCACGGCGGTGATGTGGTTCCATTCACCCTGCCGGTAAATGTCCTGCCATTCTTCGTAGCGGGCGTAGAAGCCCCCCAGCCCCTCGCCATAGATACCGCCGATGCTGCCGGCGTCGTAGTTGTCGACCACGATCTGGTAGGCGCGGCCGCTCGGCGTACTGCGCAGAAAGATGCCGCTGTCGAGGCCGAAGTCCGGGTTCAGCTCGAGGTCCAGCACGAAGTCGCCGTAGGTCTCGTTGCTGTAGATGATGCCCCCGTTGCCGGGCTCGTCCTGCGTTCCGGTGAACGTGCCGTCTTCGAGCGTCCACGCCTGCGTATCGCCGTGGCCGTTCGAATCGCTGATGGTCCAGTTGTCGGTCAGCGTGCCGGTGCTCAGGTCGTCCCAGTGCGCGTCGGTTTCCGTGCCGCCCACGACCGCGGCGCACGCGGCCATGACGGCAACCAGTGCCACCAGACTGACGTGTTTGTGTTTCATGTGTTTTATTGGCTCCTCAATCGCTGCGCGTGCGCTCCGCACGCGATACCCCTTGCAACCGTTACGATTACCACAAAAGAGAACTGGCGCGCCCGGGAGGATTCGAACCTCCAACCGACGGAGTAGAAGTCCGCTGCTCTATCCATTGAGCTACGGGCGCTGCGCCCGCGTACTATAGCGAGCGCAGCGGGGGGCGTCCACGGCCTGGGCCTGCACTCGTTTGCATCATTTTCGCTGCTACTGCTCTAATACCGCCGTTCGCATGCACGGTACCCTCTGGCGGAGTGTACCTTGCGGTTGGATATGTGTGCGGCACTGGAATGCAAACCAACACCGGCACGCCCTTCGTGCAGGAGCAGCAGACAGGTTATGGCTAAGAAGAACGTTTACTTTTTCGGTGACGGTAAGGCCGACGGCGACGGCAAGATGAAGGAGTTGCTGGGCGGCAAGGGGGCCAACCTGGCGGAGATGGCGAGCCTCGGCATTCCGGTGCCGGCGGGCTTCACCATTACCACGGAAGTCTGCACCGACTACTACGCCAACGACGGCAAGCTTCCGAAGTCGCTGACCGACGAGGTCAACAAGGCGCTGGCGAAAGTCGAGCGCGCGATGAAGAAGAAGTACGACGACCCGAAGAACCCGCTGTTGGTGAGTGTGCGCAGCGGCGCCCGCAAATCGATGCCGGGCATGATGGACACGGTGCTGAACATCGGGCTCAGTTCGAAGACGCTGCCGGGCCTCATCGAGCAGTCGGGCGACCCGCGTTTCGCGTACGACTCGTACCGCCGCCTGATTACGATGTACGCCGACGTGGTGATGGAGAAGGCGTTTGGTATCGAGCCGAAAGAAGGCCAGAGCGTGCGTGAGCAGCTCGACCATGCGATGGAGGCCATGAAGGCGAAGAAGGGCGTGGAGAATGACGTCGACCTCGACGCGGACGACTTGAAGGCGCTGTGCGAGGAGTACAAGAAGCTGGTGAAGAAGGTGCTGGGCCGCCCCTTCCCCGACGACGCCGAAGAGCAGTTGTGGGGCGGCATCCGCGCAGTGTTCGCGTCGTGGAATGGCAAGCGCGCCATTGCCTATCGCCGCATCGAGAACATACCCGAAGAGTGGGGCACGGCGGTCAATGTGCAGGCCATGGTCTTCGGCAACCTGGGCAACGACAGCGCCACCGGCGTAGCCTTCACGCGCAACCCCGCCACGGGTGAGAAGAAGTTCTACGGCGAATGGCTGGTGAATGCGCAGGGCGAAGACGTGGTCGCGGGCATCCGTACGCCGTCGCCCCTGAACAAAGACACCAGCACGCCGGAAAACGCGCATCTGCCCTCCCTGCAGAAGGAGTACCCGAAGCTCTATCGCGAGCTGGACGCGGTGCGCACGAAGCTGGAGCGCCACTACAAGGACATGCAGGACGTCGAGTTCACCATCGAGTGCGGCACGCTCTACATGCTGCAGACGCGCACCGGCAAACGCACGGGTGTCGCGGCCATCCGCATGGCCGTCGAGATGGTGGATGAGAAACTCATCGACAAGAAAGAGGCGCTGCTGCGCGTCGACCCGATTCAGATTAACGAGTTGCTGCACCCGATGCTGGACCCGAAGGCCGAGCAGCGCGCCGAGACGATTGCGAAGGGACTGCCGGCCGGGCCCGGCGGCGCCGTCGGACAGATTGTCTTCACGGCGGACGCGGCCGCCGAATGGCATCAGCGGGGCAAAGATGTGGTGCTGGTGCGCAACGAGACCTCACCCGAGGACGTGCACGGCATGCACGCAGCCGAGGCCATCCTAACGGCTCGCGGCGGCATGACCTCGCACGCCGCGCTGGTGGCACGCGGTTGGGGCAAGTGCTGCATCGTGGGCGCGGGCGCCCTCAAGATCGACGCGGCGAAGAAGCGCATGGAAATCGGTGGCACCACCTATAAGGAAGGTGACTGGATCAGCATGAATGGCTCTGCCGGCCGCGTCTACGCGGGGCAGGTGCATGTGCTGCCGGCCGAGCCCGACCGCAACCGCCACTACAAGAAGATCATGACCTGGGCCGACGAAGTGCGCACCCTGGCCGTGCGCACGAATGCGGAGGCCGAGCAAGACGCCGCGCAGGCCTTGGCCTTTGGCGCCGAGGGTATCGGTCTGGCGCGCACCGAGCACATGTTTTTTGCGCCCGACCGCATCATTCACATGCGCGACATGATCCTCGCCGACGACGAGAAACAGCGCCGTAACGCGGTCATGAAGCTGTTGCCCTTCCAGAAGAAGGACTTCCTCGGCATCTTCAAGGCGATGAAGGGCAAGCCGGTCACCGTGCGCCTGCTCGACCCGCCGCTGCACGAATTTGTCGGCAGCCTGTTGGAGGACAAGAAAGAACTCAACAACGTGGCCAAGCACGTCGGCTGGAAGCCGGCCGAGGTGGCCAAGCGTATTGAAGCGCTCGATGAGTTCAACCCCATGCTCGGGCACCGTGGCTGCCGCCTCGGCGTTACGTACCCCGAGATTACCGAGATGCAGGCGCGCGCCATACTCGAGGCGGCGGGTGAACTGGTCAAGAAGAAGGTCAAGGTCTTCCCCGAGATCATGGTGCCGCTGGTGGGTGTCCGCAACGAGATTGCCCATCAGGAAGCGCTCATCCACAAGGTGGCGGATGAAGTGATGGCAAAGATGAAGGTGAAGATTCCCTACCTCGTCGGCACGATGATCGAGGTTCCGCGGGCCGCGATGACCGCCGCGCAGATCGCGGAGGTCGCCGAGTTCTTCAGCTTCGGCACCAATGACCTCACGCAGATGGGCTTCGGCTATTCGCGCGACGACGCCACCTCGTTTCTTCCGGTGTACATCGACAACGAAATCCTGCCGAACGATCCCTTTGCCGTGCTCGACCAGGAAGGCATTGGCAAGCTGATCGAGATCGCCGTTGAGAACGGCCGCAAGACACGTCCCGACTTGAAGTGCGGCATCTGCGGCGAACACGGCGGTGAGCCCAGTTCGGTCGAGTTCTGCCACCGGGTCGGGCTGGACTACGTGAGTTGCAGCCCGTTCCGCGTGCCTATCGCGCGCTTTGCCGCGGCGCGCGCCGCGCTCTTGTGGCCGCGTGGCAAGGCCTCGGGCAATGGCGCCAAGAAGTCGGCCGGGAAAAAGAAGTCGGCCAAGAAGAAGGCCACTGCGAAATAGTGGCGGTATCAACGTGAATCCGGGCGCGGCACTTTCCAAGGAAGGCTGCCGCGCCCTTCTCATTTGGCGGGGTAACTCTTGGCTACTCTTCACAACGGGAGCGAATGACATGCGAGCACGGTTGATGGCGTCGGTACTGGCACTGGTGGTTGCGGCAGGCTGCGGCAGTGGGGAAGAGGCGGCCGAGCGCGCGGCGGAAGCGCAGTTGGGTCCGGGCGCCAATGTCGAGATTGACCGCAGCGCCGGAGGCGGCCAGGTCGACATGGAAGTCGAGACGGAAGAGGGCACCGTGCGCATGCAGTCCACCACGGACGATGCGGGCCAGACGACGGTGCGCATCGAAGGGCCGGACGGCCAGTCCTTTGATATGGAATCGCGCGGCGACGGCGATGCCTTCAGCGGGACCATCAGCGGCGACGGCCAGACCATGACCCTCTCCGGCGGGGCCGATGCCCAACTGCCGGCCGATATGCCGGGCGATGTGCCGGTCTATGCGCCGTTGCAGATCGAGCTGGTGCAGGAGATGGGTGGTGGTACCTTCATGGTCACCGGCTTGAGCGAAGACAGCGTCGACGCGATCTATACCTGGTACACACAGCAGGCCTCCGAGCAGGGGTGGAGCGCGGTGACCAACCAGCGCATGTCGATGCCGATGGACATGGCCACGCTGGTGCTCAACAAGGACGGCCGCAATATCAGCCTCAGCGTGATGGACAGCGAAGATGGTACGCGCCTGACCCTGAACCACACCGGCCAATAGCACCGGGCAAGCGGGTTGCGCGCCGATACCAGCCCGGCGCACGCCACCGCGACGCAGGTCCGAACGGGCCCTGTGCCTGGCGCGTGCCAAGGCGCACGGTGCGCCACGCCGTCACCCGTCGCACCCGTATTGCGGTCGACGGCGGCCAGCGGACGACACGTCGCAGCGATTCGCCCCAACGGATCGAGCCGCCCGGAAGAGGCGCAGCGACATTCATGTGGGTTGAGTCGTCTTGCATTTGCAGTATTGACAGTTTGGAGGGGGCTTGTTAGATTCTAGCTAACATGCGTGTAGGTTGGACAGGAGGCGCAACCATCAGCCGCGCATGAGGTAGGTCCGCGGGCGGATGTCCGTTCGTGGGCACAACGGCCCAGAGGCTCGTAGAGCCGTCATCAAGGAGTTCTGGGAATCATGCGACGTAAAGGTTTTACGCTCATCGAACTGCTGGTCGTTATCGCGATCATCGGCATCCTCGCAGCGATCCTGCTGCCAGCGCTGGCGCGCGCCCGAGAGGCCGCCCGCCGTGCGAGTTGTCAGAATAACCTCAAGCAATTGGGACTCGTGGCCAAGATGTACAGCAACGAGTCCAAGGGCGAGCGCTGGCCCCCCATGCATGGGTGGGAAGAGTTTGGCGATGACAGCGCGCTGACCAACTGCCTCGCTGAAGGGCAGCCGGTCGACCCGGCCGACTTCCCCTCGACTCCGGCGGACTTCGATTTCTTCTTCGATATGCGCACGGTGTACCCCGAGTACCTAACGGACCCGAACGTCATCATTTGTCCTTCCGATCCGTCGCAGGATGTGCTGCGGCAACTCGAAGACGATGGCACGGGCAACTGTCAGTTTCCCGGGGCCATTACCAACCCGGACATGAGCTATCTGTATCTGGGGTGGATCATCGATAAGGCGGATGACGACAACATCCAGATTCCCTCATCTGCGGCAGGGCTGCCGGGGGACTTCGAGAACAATGACGTGTCGGCACAACTGCTTGGCGCGCTTGGTGTAGTGCAGGCAGTCAGCGCCACGCAGCCTGCGGACCAAGACCAGTGGGCGACAATCAACGCGGCGCTGGATGACGATGTCGGCGACCTTGATCAGTTGCCCTTTGCGGCGTTGCTACCAGCCGGCACGTCTGCGGGCAATGGTTCAGGCAATACCGTCTATCGCCTGCGCGAAGGTATCGAGCGTTTCCTGATAACCAACATCAATGACCCCGCGGCTTCGGCCACGGCACAGTCCGAGTCGCCGGTGGTGTGGGACATCGCGACCGCCGACTCCAGCGGCGGCACGCAGTTCAATCACATTCCGGGCGGGTCGAACGTCCTGTTCCTCGATGGCCACGTAGAGTTCATCCGCTATCCGGGTGAGTTCCCGGTGAGCCAGGACTTCGCGGTGCTGCTGGCCGCGACCAGCGGCAGCTTCTAGGCCGCGACCAGCGGCAGCTTCTAGCCCGCGTCTACCGTTTGCCTCCTCGGCCCGCGTCGTCTTGCAGCGGCGCGGTTCATTCTTTTTGTGGGCTGCTACCACCGCCGGCCCGCTGCGCTTGGCGCCGCCCTGCCTGCCCGCCTATGCTATCCGCAATGCACGACCCGCAACACAATGCACCGTGGTGGCGGCGCTTGCCCTTGCGCCGTCTGAACGCCGTGCTGTGGTGGATTGACCGGGCACTGGCCCACCCGGCCTGCTGGCAGCATACCGTGGCGGTGGTGCAAGACGCGCTCGAGGGCGCCGGGGCCGCGGGCGATCGCGGGCTGGCGGCACAGCTGCCTGACCAGCCGGCGCTTGCGCTTGAGGGCTTGTTCGCCGCGCCGCAACATCGCCTGGTCGTCTATGGTTCGCTGGCGCCCGGCGAACGGCACGAGGACTACCTGTTGCCGCTGGGCGGCACGTGGGAGCCGGCCCAGGTCGAGGGCGACATCGACCGCTCGGGCGAGTACCCGTTGTTCTATTGGCGCATGGGTGGCGCGCAGCAGGCGGTGCGCCTGTTTCGTTGTGCCGGGCTGCCGGCGCACTGGGCCAAGCTCGACGACTTTGAAGGGCCGGACTACCGCCGCGTGCTTGTGCCGGTCCTCACGCGCGCGGGATGGGAAGTGGCGCAGGTCTATGTGGCGGCGGCCGGTGGCCTGCCCGAGAGCGGCGGAGATCGCTAGGGGCGATCAGGGTTTGCCCACATCGCGCAACATCTTCAACAGGCGCTCTTCCTCTGCGCTGCGCGCTTCCTGCCGCTCGAGGTGCTGGCGTAGGCGCATCAGTTGTTCGCGCTCGCCCGGCGTCAGGCTGCGGCGCAGGCCCAGCCGCAACTTCGCCATGGCCGAGCGCAATATGCGGCCCGTGCGCGATACGGGTTTCGGCGCACCGGCCCTGGCCGCCTGCTCGCGCGGGGGCAGTTTGCGCTCGGGCGCGGCGCTTGCCGTCAAACCTTCGAGTTCGCCTAGGTTCATCGCGCGCAGCTCGTCGACTGGCATGGCCAGGATGCGCTCGGCAGCACTCACATCGGTGGCCGCTTCGCCGCGGCTTGTCTCGGCATTGGTGGCCTCGGCGGGGGGGGACTCATTACCGGGCGCGCCCGATGCGCCCGTGCCGCTGCGTTCGCGGCGATGGATGTCATCGTTCACGCGTTCGAGGCGCCGCCGCACGGTGTCGAGTGAATTTTCCAGCCCGTCGAGCGTCCGGTTCCAATGACGTTCATTGTCCGGTTCGGCGCGGCGGCGCGCATCGGCCCGGTCGAGCAGTTCGCGCACGCGAGCCAGTTCGGTCTCGAGCTTGTCGCGCTCGGCAAACAGCTCAGCGAGGCTCGATTCGCGTGGTGCGTCGGAAGGCGGCATAACTATTCCATGCGTTGCCAGCGGCATCATAGCAGAGCAGGGGTACAGGAGGCGTTTGTATCCGGAGTCCACCGGTGCTAGCCTGCAAGGCGGCTGCCACGACACGGTGCCGCCCGGCATCGTGGTCCGTTGTGCTGGGGCTCTTGCTGCTCATGACCACACTTCCCGCAATCCACGTACAGGCCGAGCGCCCGGTGATGGTGCGCGAGGGTATCTTGTACGCCACGCCGGACGGGGCGCGTCTGCGGCTCACGCTGTGGCTGCCGAAAGAGCGTGCACATGTGCTGCGGCCCGCCGTGGTCATCGTGCATGGTGGCGCCTGGATGACCGGCACCCGCCAGCAGATGCGCTGGTACGGGCACCGGCTGGCGCGCCATGGCTATGTGGCGGCCAGCATCAGCTATCGCAAGATGCCGCGCTTCGCCTTTCCCGACTGCCTGGAAGACGCCAAGGCTGCCGTGCGCTGGATGCGTGCGCAGGCCGAGACCTACCGCATCGATCCGCAGCGCATCTACGCGCTGGGCAACTCGGCCGGCGGCCACCTCGCCACAATGCTCGCGGCGACGCCACATATCGAAGAGTTCGCAGGCGACCAGCATCTCGG
>CAYMLC010000002.1:17417-32762 GCA_964390765.1 uncultured Nitrospirales bacterium | reverse complement strand
CCCCACGTATACAGCCCATGGCGGCGGATGAGGTAGCCGTGAAAGGGCGGCGCAGCCGCGTCGTCCATGCGCGCGGCCACCGCATCGGCGAGTGTCGCGATGTCCTGCGTGTTCTCGAAGATCGGCACTTCGACCGCATGGTCGTGGGTCGGCACGCCGCCGAACGCCTTCAACATTTCGTAGCCGTGCAGGCGCAGCGCGCCTTCGCCGTGGTACAGGTCCGACAGCAGCGTGCCCCAGACCGAATGCGTGTGCAGCACCGCGCCCACGCCCGGGCGCAGGGTGGCCGCCACATGCAGCAGCGTCTCGGCGGAAGGGCGTTCACCGCCGGGTTCCGGTTGCCCCTGCGCATCGACTACCACGAAATCGGCGGGCGTCAGGTGCAGCTTGTCGCGCCCGCTCGCGGTAATCAGCAGGCGATACGGCTCGCGCGAGAGCAGCGCGCTGTAGTTGCTGCTCGTCGCATACGACCAGCCCAGGTCGTGAAACAGCCGCCCAAAGCGAATGAGGGTTTGCACCTCGGGCCACGCGGCACGGTTTGCGCTGCGGCCGATTTCCTGTGCGGTTTCCACTTGTTGTGCGGTTTCCAATGGAGCGACGTACACCGTGCTGCTGCCGAATAACCCAGGAACGCGGGAGGATAGCGTCCACCTGCACCCGAGGCAAACCGCCGAGGCCAAACGGTGCGTCCGGGCACGCGCGGCGCCAGCCCGTGCGCACCGCCCGGCGCAAGCGCACTGCCGCAACCTAGGCAAAGGCTGGTGCGGGTGGTGGGATTCGAACCCACACTGGAGCGATTTTAAGTCGCCTGACTCTGCCGTTGGTCTACACCCGCCCGTTGTACAGGCGAGTGTAGCGCAGTGTTTGCCGCAGGCGCGAAGCGCGATACGATCACTGCCGGTGGTACTGGTCGGCATTCGCGCGGGGGGGGGGTGCGTGCGGCGACGTGGTCACTGAGCGGCCTTGGCGATCCCCTGCTTGCTCCAGCCGTCGTGCTTGGCCGCACTACCTTTGTCGGGGGCCTGCACGGGGGTCGCTGCAGCGGGCTTTCCCATGGTCTTGCAACAGCCGCCGGCGCCACCGGCACAGGTGGGGCGTTCCGCCGCCGGACGCTCGGCCATGGGCCGCACTTCCGGCGCGCTTGCCACCGGCGCGGGCGCGGTGGCGGCGCGTTCCCCCTGCGCCATGTGGTAGGCCTCGGGCAGGGGCGTGGCTTCGCGCATGGCGGCGCGGCCCCGTGCGGCGAAATCGCTCACCTTGTCCGCGTGCGCGTGGATGAGCGCGACCACGGCCGGGTCCGCACTCGTCAGCGTGACGGCGACACCGCGCGGCTGGTTCTCAATGCGCGTATCGATAGCCTGATAGTGCTCGTGCAGGGCAGCGAACAACGGGTCCCACATGCGCACGCGTCCGCCCGCGCCAACGTGTGCCGTCATCTCATGTACGTGCCGCTGCAAGACGGCCACGGTTGCGTCGTCCGTGCTGGTGGTGACGGCGCGTGCACCGTTCGGCAGTTTCTCAACCACGCGTTCGATGCTCTGGTGCGCATTCGCGAGTTGATGCACGTCGCGCATGAGCTCGCGCGCGGGCTGGGCGCTGGCCCCGAGGGCAAGCGCAAAGAGGCTCAGGGCAGACCAGATATGTCGATACTTCATGACGCCACGCCTTGCCGGTTGGTGTTGGCAGCGCACGTGGCGCCCGCCTGGTTCCACGGCATCTTGGCGATAAGCATGCCCATGGCGCAGGTATCGGTGACGCCGGCGAAGACGAGCCCCGCCCCCACAAAGCCGGACAACCCGAAGAAGCCCGGGTGCACGAAATAGCCCAGCACCACCCCCGCAAACACGAGGCTGCCCGCGGCGATGCGCACTTGCCGTTCCAGTGACATCACTGCGCGGCCGCGTTCGACCGGCAGACCTGCGGCCTCCCAGGCGAGCATGCCGCCTTCGACGATGACCGCGTGCGGATGCCCGGCACCCTGCAGCTTCTCGCAGGCCATCTTGGCGCGGCCGCCGCTGCGGCAGAAGACGTATACGGTGTCGTCGTCGCCCACGCCGAGTTCTGCCTTCAACTGCTCGGGCTTCAAGCTGTCGAGCGGCTTCAACTGGGCAAAGCTCGCGTGCATCTCCTGATACTCCGCGGGCGTGCGCACGTCGACAACGGGAAGATTGGGGTTTTGCTCGCGCAATGCTGCGAGCTCTTGGGGCGAAATCGTAGTGGGTGCAGCCATCGTGTGTACTCCTCTTAATCCTGTACTTCCGCCGGGCCGTAGTGGCGCCGGACACAATCCATAATGCTATGCAACCCCTCCGCCCCCACCTGGTAATAGACGCTGCGTCCGCGGCGCTCCACACCCAGCAGGCCGCGGTCTTTCATCTTGCCCAGATGCTGCGATGCCTGGTGCTGGGGGATGTCGCAGGCCTCGGCCAATTCGCCTACGGTGTGGTCGCCGGCCAGCAGCAGTTCGACCATGCGCAAGCGGTGCGGATGCGCCAGCGTACGCAGACACTCGGCGGCCTCGGTGAGGGCATCGAGCGGCAGCAGGGCCTCGGCAGGGGTGTTCTTCGTTCTCGTCATGCCCGGACTTTACATCATATAATCATGATATGTCAATGAATTTATACACGCCGCTCCATGCCGAGTCGGCGCGTCTGCTACCCTCGCCTCACAGGAGGCTCCATCATGCAACGCTATACCCTCGCGTGCCTTGCGCTCGCACTCGTTACCGCCGCCTGCAGCGCGCCCGACACCACGCCGCCCGAAGCGCCCCAGGCGGCCTTCGAGCAGTTTCTCGACCGGTATCGCAAAGGGCCCTTCATCAAGTCGGCCACGCTGGAAGACGACCGGGTAGCGCGGCTGACCTTCTATCCCAGCTACGAGGCGTACAAGGGCGACAACCCGGATTCGCAGCTCAGCAAGACCAGTTATCACCTGGAGTTGGGCAGCGAGCAGAAGGCGCACAGCACGCTGATGCGGCTGCCGATGGCGCTGTTTCGCGCGCTGCCTACGCTCGAGCGCGTGCAGATTGGGCTGGCCTCGGAAGACACACGCTATGCGGCCGACGTCCGCCGCACCGAACTCGAGGCCTTCTTCGATACCGACTTCAGCACGGTCGAAGGATTCGACTTTACCGCGCCCTGGCCCGCGCCCATCGCCAACCGCTTCGACGATGTGGGCCGGACCGCCTACGTCGACCGCTTCGTTTCGTCGGTGCCGGGCGCCTGAGCCAGCGCCGCCGCATAGGTATCGGCCACCTGGGCGAGCATCTGCGCCAGCGTGAACGAGCCGGTTACAAAGGGCCGCGCGGCCGCGGCCATTTTCTGGCGCAGCTCGGGCCGCTCGGTCAGGCGGCGTAGCGCCTCTGCCAGGGCATTCACATTGCGCGGCGGCACCAGCAAACCCGTCTCGCCCACGGCCATCGTCTCGCGCGTGCCACCGATATCCGAGGCGATTACGGGCAGGCCCATCACCTGCGCTTCGAGGACGGAAGTTGGAAAGCCTTCGTGCAGGACGCTCGGCTGCGCGAAGATGTCCATGGCGCGCAGCGCGCCCGGCAGGTCCGCATAGAAGCCGGCAAACACTACGCGGTCGGCAATGCCCAGCGCCTGCGCCTGCGCGCGCAGGGCGTCGGCCTGATCACCCGTACCCACAATGAGCAGCCGCAAGCGGGGCACGTCGTCTGCGAGCCGCGCGCAGGCCTGCAGCAGATAGGTGTGGCCCTTCTCCTTGAAGAGGCGGCTGACCGTGCCCACCACCAGCGCATCTTCGGGCAGACCCAGCGCCGCACGTACTTCTTCGCGCGCGGTACCGCCGTCGAAGGCCGCTACATCGAGTCCGGTGTGCACCACCTGCACCCGCTCGCTGGGCGTGGGGCCGTGCATCACTTTCGCCTTCATGTCTTGCGAGACGGTGATCACCCGGTCGAAGCGCGGCAGTGCGAGTTGCCGTTCGATCCAGTGATAGCCACGCGCCTGCAGGTGCCACTTGGGCTCCCACCAGCCATAGGGGCTGGCCACCGTGGCCACGGGCCAGCGCGCACGGTGCAGACCCACCAGCACGATCGATTGCGTATCGTGCGCATGGATAAGGTCGATCTGGTAGCGCTCGACCAGTTCATCGACCTTGGCCCGCGCGGCAAACCACTGGCGGCGGCTGCGCCACGGAATGCGCTCGGGCGCGACGTCCAGCCCCTCGCGCGCCATCGAGGCGACGAAATCGGCGTCGCCCGTGCCCGGCGCATCATAGGGCACCACCACGATGTTGAAGCGTTTGGGCGGCAAGTGCCGCTTCAGAATGCGGATGATGGTGTGTGAGCCGCCGAGCGCCCACGTGCGAATGAGATAGAGAACATTGGCGGGCCGCGTCATTCGGCGGCGCCGGGCGCTTCGGCGGCGGCGTTCCCCCACGCTGCAATCAGGGCTTCCATGCGGCGGAAGACCGGCTTGGCGGTGCCGTCGTCGCGCACCATGCCGCCGCCCAGCACCGCGCTGTCGTGGTCGGTGATGTCCCACCAGGTGAACGACGTCACCTCGGGAAGCGCCAGCGCCAGCGTAAGCACATACTCGGTGTAGTCGGCCTGCGTGGCTTCGTCCCAAGGCTGGCGCCAATAACCGCAGTACCAGTCGTCACCATAGTACGAGGGCAGCGAGAACTCGGTTATGTGTACCGCGCGCCCGTATTCGGCAAAGCGCACCAGCGTATCGCGCACGTGGGCGGGGGTCTGTGCGGGGCCCTGCAGATTCTGAAACTGCGCATTGAAGTGGAACCCCGGATAGAACTGCAGCCCTATCGCATCGACCGCGTCGAGTTGGCCCTGCGCCTGCGCGGCATCCAGGAAGGCGCCGAAACTCTGCGCGAAGGGGTCGAGTGGCTGGTTGTCGGTGCGATGTATGAGGTACTGGCTGCCGTAGGCGAATTCGGGCGGACTGTTGACCAGCACCGGCTTGCCGGCCGCGCGCAAGGTGTCGGCCGCCCGCGCCATCAGGTCGCCCATCTGCGCGCGCGACAGCCCCACAATGTTGGCGTGGGCCGGTTCGTTTACCGCTTCCCACAGCGCGACGTCGGCGCCGAACACATCGAGCACCTGCTCCTGGTGCTTCAATGCTTCGGCCATGAACGTCTCCGGCGGCAACGTGCGCGCGCGCGCCGGCAGTATGTCGAACTGCTGCGCCCAGACCACTCCGTGCGCCTTTACCGTATAGCCCTGCTCGCGCAAATCGCTGATGCCGAATTGGGCATCGATGCGGCGCCGGTTCAGCTGCGGGCTGGGCGTGAAGTTCCACGCGAGCAGCACGGTCGCCAGGTCGAACCCAATGGCGCGTGCGGCGGCGAAGGCTTCGGCCGGGTACGGCGCGCCCCCGTATACCCCGAAACTGAATTCACCCGCGCCACGCGCCGCCAGCACCTCGCGGGCCGCGCGCACTTCAAAGTCGTCTCGCGCGCGCAGGGCCTCGGCCAGCAAGCTGTCGGCGGCCGCCGCCTGAAGCTCCGCGTCTTCGAGCGCTTCGACCTCGGCAAGACGGCTGCGCAGGTCCCGGGCTGTTTCCGAGTCGCTGTCGCGCGCCACATACTCGCGTACCGCGGTCTGCGCCAGCGCCAGGTTCACCGGGACCACCAGCGCCTCGCCCGCCGCGGGCGCGCTATAGCCGTTGCCCGTCGGGTCGATGGACAGCATCAGCTTGCCGTAGCCGTCGGTCAGCCAGAACAGGAGCGTGGGCACCACCGGTGTACCCGGTTCCACGCACAAGACGGGCAGGCCCTGTTCGCGCGGGCCGCGTGGCAGCCGGGTCTTGCCGCCGTAGACCGACCACACCGCCGCCGGTACCGCGTGGCGCTTCGCGTTGGTGGCATAGGCGAACTGCCCGGCGTATCGGCCCAGCGCTTCGAAATCGCCGAAGCGCATCAGCTGGCCTTCGCGGTCGTAGGCTTCGAGCACGATATTGGCCACTTCGGGCAGGCGCAGCGCGAGACCCGTGCGTTCATCGCCCAATTGATAGATGCGCGGACTGTGCCCATAGACCGTGTAGCCGCTGTCGCTCGAAGCGGTCGGCGGCTGCAGCACGAGGAAGCCCGCGTCTTGCGCGTCGAAGCGAAAGGCACCGTCTTCACCGGTCACCACCATATCGAGCGGGCCGAAGGCGGCGTCCACCGCGGCGACGGTTACACCCGCCAAGGGCGCCGAGGCCGGGTCGGTGACCACACCGTCGAGCGCCATAGCCGGCGCGGCGACGCAGGCCAACACGCATGCGGCTGCAAGCAGCCTCATTGCGGGCGGGGGACCTCCTTGCTGAAGGGCAGGCGGCCCAGCCCCGCGCGGAAGTCGGGCTTGTGCAGCGCCAGCGCCACAGCGGCGGCGGCCACCATCCACCAGATTTCGCGGTGCAGCGCGTGCAGGAAGACCGCAATGACGACAAAGGCGACAAGGCTGACCCAAAGCGAGGACGCCAGTGCCGCGCCCCACCGGTCGCCCGCGGCCTTGTAAGCCTGCTCCTGGCGCATCACGCCGCTTATCACAACCGCCAGAAAGGCCAGCATCAGGGCCAGCCCGATGAAGCCGGTGTCGCTCGCGATTTCGAGATACATATTGTGCACGCCCACAAAGACGGGCTCCCACCCGGCATAGCGCACCATACTCGCCATTACCTGGGCGCTCTCTGAGTTTTCCTCGATGTAATGGATGCCGAAGCCGCCTGCACCGTGGCCCAACAGCGGCGCATCCAGCGCATACTGGATGCCCTTCTGCTGCATGTCGAGGCGACTCTGCACCGACTCACTCTGCGTGTACTGCTGGGGCGAGAGCACGCGCTCCTTGTAGGCGCCCGGAAGCACCAGCCACGAAAGCGAAATCACGGCCAGGAAGCCGAATACCTTGAGTGGACTCAAGGAGTAGAAGCGCTTGTAAAGCAAGAGCGCGCCCAACACGATACCCACCACCAGCCCCGTACGTGTGAACGTTAGCACCAGCGCCGTGAGCGCAATCGCGATCGCGACCAGCAGAAACGCCTTAAGCCGGGTGTCTTTGGTGATGGCCAGCCAATACAGGTGCAGCGGCAGCACCAGCAGAATGATCGTCGCCAGCCACGTGCTGTGTCCGGCACGGCCCGACACGCGAATCGCCGGCTCGCCCTCCAGCGATTCCGGGTCGATGTAGGCGGCATCGGTCAGGCCCTCGAGGCCCCACGCCTCGGCGCCCGCCACCTGATACTGCGGCACAAAATACTGCAACACGGCCACACCGGCCATGGTCGCCGTGGCCAGCACCAGGACCGCGAGATACCAGTGCATGGCGCGTGCCGTCGTCAGCAGGTTTACCGCCAGAAGGAACAGACCAAAGCGCACGGCCAGACGCGCGAAGTGCGGCATCTGCTCGGCGGTATCGGGCGACAACACCGTACCCAGCAGCATCCACGCGATGAACGCGCCGGCTAGCACAACGGGCGCGTTGATGTAGAAGGGCATCTTGCGCGTGAGCGTACGCAAAAGCCAGGCCGCCAGCGCGGCGGCACCGGAAAGCTGCGCCACGGTAATGGCGATGGGCGCCTGCTCGGTCACGATGGTCAAGACGCCCGCACTGCCTTGCAGCAGCAGCAGGCCAACCGTGGTGTAGAGGCCCAGCGCGGGATACTGCAGGAAGACCAGAAACGCGAAGAGGCCAATCAGCCCGGCCACCGCCAGTTCCTGAAAGAAGAAGATGGCCACGCCGTAGGCCAGCAAAAAGACGAAAAGTGCGCCCAGGCCCCATACGCCCAGGCCCGTGCGCTGCGTCGCGGCGATGGCCGTGCTCATTGCGTTCTTCCCCTCCCGTTTTCCGCCGTGCGCGCCAGTGCCTCGTGCACCAGCGCACCCTTCTCCGCTACGCGCGCCTGCCAACTGTTGGCGCGTGCAACGGCTTGCCGGGCCGCGGCGTCCCCAACGCCCTTGCCCGCCAGCGCCTCCTGCAACCGCGCATGCGCCGCCTCATGCGTATCGGCCAGGCCGACCACATCCGCGTAGGGCAGCAGGGCCGGCAACGCCGTACTGACCACGGGCTTGCCGCTCGCCAAGTATTCCTGCAGTTTCAAGGGGTAGATATTGCGTGTGGCGTCATTCAACCGATACGGGATCAACGCCACATCGAACCCCTTCAAATAATCAGGCAACGCCTCCAGCGCGCGATTGCCTGTCAAGTATACATTGGGCCGCCGTTCAATGCGACCGAGGTCGAGACCCGCCCGCGCCGGCCCCACGACGACGAAAGACCAGGCCGGTTCGCGCGCCGCCAGATAGTCGATAAGGTCGACATCGAAGCGCTGCGGGTCCAGCACACCGATGGCGCCGACACGTGGCCGCGGCAGCGCGCGCAGGTCATCGGGTTCCGGCAGGGCCGGGTCGGCCGCACGGGCGAAGTGGTCGTAGTCCGCCCCGTGATGCACCACGTACACCTCGTCGTTGAGCGCCGCACGCGCCGTGCGCATGTTCTCCGTGCCCACGAAGACCAGGTCCGCCTCGCGCACAAGCCGCGACTCGATGCGCGCGAGAATGGCGCGCCCGCTCGACCAGGTGATGTATTGCGCCCACTCGTCGCACACGTCGTAGATGCGCAGGCGATGCGGCACGTGCGGCACCGCGCCCGCATGCAACGGCGAGAAATTCCACAGAATGACGTCGTGCATAGCCAGGGCGCGCATCTGCCGCTGCACCAGTGCCGCCAGCAGGCGCCCGTTCGCCGCGATTGCGGCCACCCCCAGCGCAGCAGGCAGGCGGCCACTGGGCAGGAACACGTGCGGCGGATGGTAGACATGCAGGTTGGGTGCGACTTCCTGACAGGCGGGCCCCTGCCACTGGCCGGCGCCCTGCGGATCGCGCGGCTTCAATCCGTACAACAGCGAGCGTGGCACGTCGACATACAGCACGCGGTTATCGCGCGCCAGCCGCACCATCAGTTGTTGTGGTGTACTCCACGACGCGTGCCAGTCGGCATAGGTAAACGCGACGATGTCGTGCCCGTGCAGGCTCACGGCGAACCGCCTGACGATCCGCCGCCTGACGATGCGCCGCCCGCCGCATCTTCGGCCAGCATGATCCGCTTCACACGCTGGTGCGCCACCAGATAGCCCCCAAGGTTGATGACCGCACGCACGCCCCCCGCCACCACGGCCATACCCAGGGCGCCATAGGCCGGCACCACCACCAGCGCCAGGCCCAGCACCAGCGCGAGCCGCAGCCCTTCGAAGAGCGCGATCAGCCGCGCCTCGCCCACGGCGTAAAGTGCGGTCATCGCGGGCGATACCGCCACCGAGGCCATGACCCCACAGAGCAGGTGGATGTAGTACAACTCGGTACCCACGTATTCGCCGCCGAACAGAATCGGTATGGCAATGGGCGCCAGCGGAATGGTGCCGCCCAGCCCCAGGCACAGCAGCAGGCTGGGGATGCGAAAGCCCCCGATGAACTGGCGCAGGTGGCCCGCCTCGCGCAGCGCGCTGGCCTTTGGCAACAGCACGCTGTACAGCGTGAGCAGCACCAGTTCGCCCAGCAGCACCAGGCTCACCGCGGCGCCGTAGCGGCCCACCTCCTCCTGCGCCACGCCCAGCGCCGCCAGCAACACCAGGTCCAGCCGTTGCACCAGCGTGGTGAAGACCGTGGCCAGCAGCACCCACTTGGCAAAGCGAAACAACTCGGCGCCCACGGCCCAGCTCGTCGGCGCATGCACCACCGCGCGCGGCACCAGCCACCAGGCGATGCAGGCCATGGTGGCGGGCGCGGCCACATAGACCGCCAGGTAGACCGGCACCAGACGCACGGCCGCCAGCACCAGCCCCACCACCAGGGTGAAGCGCAGCATGCTGCTGGCGCACTCGAAGGCCGAGTAGGGCGTGAAGCGTTCGTGCGCCTGAAAGTAGGAAAGCGAGAAGCCCCAGAGCGACACCGCCACCCCGCCCGCAAACGCGAGCGTGACCGTCCAGACGGGCGGTGCGCCGGCGCTGTTGAACAAGAGCGCATGCAGGGGCCACGCCACACCGGCGCCGGCCACCAGCGTCAGCAGTGCCATGGCCAGCTTCAAGCGCCACGCAAAGGCAAAGTAGGTGTTGGCCCGTGCCGGGCCGCTGTGTCGCGTGCGCGCCGCGAAGCGTACCAGGCTCGTGTCAATGGCGGGCCCGGTCAACCCGGCGACAATGGTCATGATCGTAAACAGCAGGTAAAAGTCGCCGAAGGCCGCAGGCCCCAGCCAGCGCGCCACGAAGACATTGCCGATGAAGGCGAAGCCCGCCCCCACCACACGCGCGCCCAGCACGCCCACAATCGCCTGCAGCCAACCCCAATAGCCAGCGCTCAACTGCCGCAGACTTTGCATCAATCCGCCGGCCTGCCCATGCCGCTACATCGCGCCGCGCCCGCGCAGCACGGCGGGGATAGTGGCCAGCAGAATACGGAAGACCAGCAGCAGCGACCAGCGGTCGATGTACTCCAGGTCGAGGTCCACCGTTTCGCGAAAGCTCAGGTCGCTCCGGCCGCGCACCTGCGAGAGGCCGGTCATGCCGGGCTTGATGCTCAGCCGACGCCGCTGCGCCCAGGCATATTGCGAGACCTCGGCCGGCAACGGGGGCCGCGGGCCCACCAGGCTCATGTCGCCCTTCAACACGTTGAAGAGCTGCGGCAACTCGTCGATGCTGTAGCGGCGAATGAACCGTCCCACGCGCGTGATGCGCGGGTCGCGCCGCATCTTGAAGACCGGCCCGTCCACCTCGTTGTCGGCATCCAGCTGGCGCCGCAGCACCTCGGCGTCACGCACCATCGAGCGAAACTTCAGCATCTTGAAGCGCCGCTGGTTTTGTCCCACGCGCTCCTGCCTGAAAAAGATAGGGCCCGGCGAATCAATGCGAATGGCGAGGGCAGTGAGGATGAGCACCGGCGAGAACAGTGCGAGCGCCGTCAGCGAACCGACGATATCCGTCGCGCGCTGCACGACAATCTGCGCCACGTTTTCCGGCACGCTGCTCAGGCTCAGCACCGGCACATCCTCCATGCGCACGAAGCGGCTGGTCGCCAGGCGCAGCGGAAACAGATCGGCGATCAGGCGCACGCTTACGCCCACGCTCTCGCACAGGTAGGTAAGCCGCTGAATGGTCTCGTAGCGCGAGCGCACCGGCAGCCCGATGTACACCTCGTCCACCACGTCGTTCGCCAGTACGCGCTCGAGCTGGTCGAATTTACCGAGGTACGGCAGCGCCAGCCCCTCGAGCATCTGGCAGCGCTCGGGCTCGTCTTCCAGCACGCCGACCAATTGATAGCCGAATTGCGGGTTGTTCTCGAGTACCTGCACCAGATGTTTCACGCGCATGTTCGCGCCCACCACCAAGACCCGCCGCACGTTGTAACCGCGCGCGCGCACCTGCCGCAGCGCGAACTGCAGCGCCATACGCCAGGTGCCCAGCGCCACCAGCCCGTAGGCCGCAAACCACCAGAGAAAGGCGCGCTCGACCCCCAACGGCGTGAGAAACGCAATCACGAAACCGACCACCACAACGGTGATCGCCATGGCCGCAGACACGTCGCGCGCGACGCGGCCCAACTCTTCGCGGCGTTGCGAATTGAAGAGGCCGCACGCGTTGGCGGCGAAGGGCCACGCACACAGAAACACCGCCAGGTAGGTGGCATGCAGCCCGGCATAGGTGCCCAGCATGCCCCAGTCGGCCGCGGGCTGTGTCATGCGTGCGGCACCCACGAGCGCAATGAGGCCACAGCAGGCATCGCCCGCGAGGTGGGCGGCCAGAACCGCGGCGGAAGGCGGGTGCGGACTACGCATCGCGCCTCGTCACGCGCGCAGCCGCGGCGCGAGCCAGGAACGAAACACAGCAAACACCTCTTCGCGGTCGGTATCGTTGAACAGTTCGTGATAGCCGCCCTCGAAATAGCGGACCGTCTTGTCCGCCGCGGCCGCTTCGGCCTCGAGCCGCTGCGTGCCCGACACCGGCGCCAACTGGTCGGCCGTACCGTGCATCGCCAGCAGCGGAACGCGCACCTCGCTGAACGCACGCTGGCACGCGGCAATGGCGGACTGCAGGGCGTAGCCCGTGCCGGCATCAATGGGGCGCATACAGTACAGGGGGTCCACGCGCGCCGCCTCCACCACGTGCGGGTCGCGCGAGAGTTTCTCGAGGCCCAGCCTGAACACCGGCAGAAAGGGCAGTGCCGCCGCGACGAAGGGCGCCAGCGCGTTGAGGAAAGCAGGCACCTCCTCGTTGGGCGCGATAAAAGGGCTGCTCAGCACCAGGCCGTCGGGCGCGATACGGCCGGTCTGCAGCGCACGCAAGGTCACCAGCCCGCCCATGCTGTGACCCAGCACGTAATAAGGACCGGGCGAGCGCTCGCGCACGTGCGCACAGAAGGCGCCCAGGTCCGCGGGCAGCACATCGAAGTCGCGCAGCTTTCCCCGCGGCCCCGGCGATTGGCCGTGCGCATACTGGTCATAGGCCCACACGGCACAGCCGGCCTCCTGGGCGGACTCGGCCACGTGCAGATAGCGGCCGCTGTGCTCGGCATAGCCGTGCACGATGACGAGGGTGCCGCGCGGGGCCGCGTGCGGCAAGTGCCGCGCATAGCGTTCCTCACCCGCGCTGTTGTGAAACGCAAACCCTTCCATGCTCACCCCTCCCTAACCGCAACGGTAGACAATGCACGCAGTCCGATGCCAGCGGCGGCACGGGTTGCCATCGCCGCGCGGCGCACCGTACGATCCGCGCTCGCCAAGGGGAGAGCCACGCCCATGTCCAACCCGGAAACCAGCCCGTCGGCACAGCCGATGTATGCCGGCACCACCTCGCGCAAGAAGGTGGGCAACACCGCTTACTGGTTCGGCCGCATCGTATACTGGATCTTCGGCTGGAAAGTGATTGGGCCCGTGCCCGACGTGAAGGTCTGCGTGACCGTCGGCGAGCCGCATCACTATAATGCCGACCTGCTCTTCACGCTCTGCGCGTCCTACATCACGCGGCTGCCCATTGTGTTCATGATCAAGGACACCGTCTTCTGGTGGCCGCTCGGCCCCTTCCTGCGCTGGCTGGGCGGCGTACCGGTCAACCGTAGCCGAAAGACGACGGCCGTCGACCAGATGGCGAGCTACCTGCGCCAGTCCGAGCGCTCCTACCTCGTCATCACGCCCACGGGCTCGCGCTCGAACGAACTGTGGCGCACCGGCTTCTACTGGATCGCGCACCGCGCGGGCGTACCCATCTTCCTGTGCTGGATTCACTACGAGGAGAAGACCGTCGGCTACGGTCCGCTCATCTACACCACCGGCGATATCGAGGCCGACTTCGAGAAGATTCGCGCCTTCTATCGCGAAGCGCGTGGCATCGAAATCGACTACAAGCGCGGCAACGAACCCGAGCCCAGACAGGACGCCGCCGCGGCCAACTGAGGGTGGGCCCTTCGCACCGCCGGCTGCCCTATTCGGCGGCGGGCACGAAGCGCATCTCGTGTATCGCGTGCGCCTCGACCTGGGCATCGGTGAAGTACACCTGCCGGTACTCGCCCGCCGCGAACAGCGGCGCCTGGTCGTCGTAGTGTCGGCTCATCACATGGCCCGAGTTGCCCGTCGGCAGAATCGTGTAGGCGCGCTCGATGTCGCCGAAATCCACCACACGCCGCGTAGACGGTCCCGCAATCACGCTGAAGTCATGCGCGCCCGTGGGGTACAGCAAATTGTTCACGATCTGCGCGCCGCCGCTCACCGGGAAGGGGCCGATGTTGAAGATCGAACTGAACACCGGCAGGTAGCCCAACGGATGCTTGAAGGTAATCGTGTGCACCGGCCCCCACTCCCAGCGATCGATCTGGTCGCCCAGGTCCGCACGCAGCTTCTCGACCGCATCCTGCCAGGCCGCCACCACCTGCCCGTCGCGGGTCTCCACCGCCTCGGTGCGCACGTCGTCCCAGAAGGCGAGTTCCGGCTCGTTCACGGCGTACTTCAGAAAGTTCCAGTGGTCGGCCAGGGTGCCATACAGCGCAAACAAGTCCTCGCCAATCTCGTCCTTCGCCGCAACCACCAGCAGCGAATCGGTGAAGTACTGATATATGGTCGCGCCGACCGAATCGATCTCGTGCCTGAAATCCCACTCGCGCAGACGGTTAAGCACTTCCTGCTCGAACGGCGTCAGCGTGGCGCCGTCGAGTATCGGCCACAGCGGCGCCATGACCCGGGGCGCGCCCCAGGCCGTACTGTCGACCATCGCGTCCATCGTGGCTTCCGGCGTCCAGTCGTCTCGCTGCTCGAGAATCTCTTCGATGCGCGCCGCGCGGTCGCCCGGCTGCCAATACCCCTGCAGGGTGCCCGCCTCGCCCACCGGCCGCACGGTCGACATGTTGTTCGCCGTCACGATGTAGCCCCACGGCGGATTGCGCAGGTGCGGATTCTCCTCGAACGGCACGTAGCCCAGCACTTCATCTTCGCCCGAGGCGCCGTCGAGCAGGAACTTCGGGTGTACATGCGGCGGCCGAATGGCGATGCGCCCCGCTGCCCACCACGCGATATTGTCCTCGGCATCGGCGTAGCTCACGTTCACACCCGGCGACGTGACCAGCGCCACCGCCGCTTCGAAGTCATCCAGATTGCGCGCGTGCCCCATCTGGTAAAAGGCCTGCAGATCCGTGTAGGGCACGTGCTGCCAAACCCAACGCAGGGCCACGGGGTCGCCTTCGTAATCGCCCAGCGCACGGAAGAGGTCGGTAATCACCGGACCGTGTGGCGTCACGCGCACCTCATACTCCACGTCCGCGCCGAAGCGCACCTTGATCGTCTCGCGCTCGATGGTCACGTCGCGCCATTCGCCGCGATAGCGCACCTTGGTCGGGTCGTCTTCCTTGAACGTCTCGCGATACAGGTCGACATCGTCGTTGGCAAACATCGTGAGGGACCAGGCACGGTCTTCGTTGTGCGAGATCAGCGGGATCGGAATCAGCGGAAGGTGATAGCCATAGCTCTCGAAGTCCTCGAATTGCACGTGCGCCTCGTACCAGATACTCGGATTGGTAAAGCCGATGTGCGGGTCATTGGCCAGCAGCGCACCGCCCGATGCCGTCTTCTCCGGCGCCAGCACCCACGAGTTGCTGCCCCACGCCCGGCTCAGTTCGCTCAATCCTTCGAGCGCCGCCAACACGATGCGCGCCCCTTCCGGCAGCGCGCGCGCTTCACCCTCGAGCAGGCCCGCACCTTCAGCATCGGCCGTGCCTTCCGCCGCGCCTTCACCCTCCGCCGCGCCTTCACCCTCCGCCGCGCCTTCTCCTGCCGCGGCGCCATCAGCCGGCGCCGTGGTCTCCGCTTCCTCTATCGCCCTCTCCGCCGCCTCCGGATCGGCCAGATAGCGC
>CAYMLC010000002.1:13007-17407 GCA_964390765.1 uncultured Nitrospirales bacterium | reverse complement strand
CTCCTCCAGGCTTTCCATCACCGTTACGGGCGTTTCTTTGCTGTAGCCCGGAAACATGCCCGCCACATCGAGGTCGGGAAAGTTCTCCTGCACGATCGATGCAATCAGGTCGCCGCGCAGCCCATCGGCAAAGGTGATCGGCAAGATGGCCGCCACCGTCAGGCAGTCTTCGCGCACGAACGGGCGTGCCGGAATGCCCAGCATCAGGTACTCCAGCGGCAGCGGCTCGTTCTCCATGAAGTGGTTGATGCCTGCGATATACGCCTCGGCCACCGCCACCAGTTCGGGGTACTTGTTCTCGTTCTCGTCGAAGTAGTCGAGGGCCAGCTTGCGCAGACGAAAGCTGCGCATGATCTGGTCGACCGGTACCGCAAAGCTGCCCGCAATTTCGGACAGCTCGCCCCGCGCCAGCCGTCGAATCAGCTCCATCTGGAACAGCCGGTCCTGCGCCTGGGCATAACCCAGCGCGAAATAGGCATCCGTCTCGTTCTCGGCGTAGATGTGCGGCACGCCCCAGTCGTCACGCGCGAGGCGCACCGGCTGCTTGAGCTGTGCATGCGCGATCTCGCCGTCGAGCGTGGGCAGGCGGCGGCGCGCCTCGAGCGCCAACCACATGGCCAACGTGCCGGTGGCAATCAGAAAGATGAGGAGAAACGCCTTCACGGCGCGGGGCAGCCATTTGCGCATGGGTCGCGCGTCCTTGTGCGGGTGGGGGGAATTCGTAACAAGCCAAAAGGCAAGTGTGCCGCGCCGCACAAGCCCATGACAAGGCAGCGTCCGCCACTGCTATACTCCGGGCCGCACACGGGGCACACTGGGGAGGCCGTATGAAGGTCGTTATTCTTTGCGGCGGCGTTGGCTCGCGCATGAAGGAGGAAACCGAGTTTCGCCCGAAGCCGATGGTGAAGATCGGTGAGCAGCCGATTCTCTGGCACATCATGAAGCACTACGCCCATTTCGGCTTCAACGATTTTGTGCTGGCACTCGGCTACAAGGGCGAGATGATCCGGGAGTACTTCATCAACTACCGCCTCTTCACGCGCGACTTCACCATTCACCTGGGCGAGGGCGGCGGTATCAACATGCACGATGGCGGCCCCGCGCACGACAACTGGAACGTGACCCTGGCCGACACCGGGCTGAATGCACTGAAAGGGGCGCGCATGCGCCGCATCGCCCGCTACATCCCCCCCGAAGACGACCTCTTCCTCATGACGTATGGCGACGGCGTGTGCAACCTCGACCTGAACGAACTCGTCGCCTTCCATCGCAGCCACGGCAAGATGGTCACGCTGACCGGCGTCATCCCCAGCATGCGCTTTGGCGAAGTGGTCGCGCGGCACGACGGCGCCGTGCGCTTTCGCGAGAAGAACCCGCAGAAAGCGGCGATGGTGAACGGCGGCTACTATGTGATCAACCGCGCCGTGCTCGACCTGCTTGAAGACCGTGATGATCAGGACTTCGAATACGGCCCGCTCGAAGACCTCTCCGACCGGGGCCAGGTGATGATGAAGCGGCACGAGGACTTCTGGCACTGCATGGACCACGTGCGCGACAGCGAAATCCTGAACCGCATGTGGCTTGCGGACCAGGCGCCATGGAAATTGTGGTAGCACTATGCGCGTACTGATCACGGGCAGCGAAGGCTATATCGGTGCGGTGCTGCGCGATGTGCTGGCCGCACGCGGGCACGAGGTGACCGGGCTCGACACGGGCTACTTCGCCGACTGCGACTTCGGCACCCCCCCCACGCCCATACCCCTCATCCGGCGCGACCTGCGCGAGGTGACGGCCGAGGACCTGCGCGGCTTCGACGCGGTCGCGCACCTCGCCGCGCTCAGCAACGACCCGCTGGGCAACATCGCAGCGGACCTGACGACGGACATCAACACGCGCGGTTCAATCTGCGTGGCCGAGGCGGCCCGGGAAGCCGGCGTCGCGCGCTTTGTGTTCGCCTCATCCTGCAGCCTCTACGGCCAGGGCGAGACCGCCGGCCTGACGGAAGAGGCCCCCGCCAATCCACAGACGCCCTACGCGCGGTCGAAAGTCGATTTCGAAGCCGCGCTGCACGCCCTCGCCACCGACGACTTCTCGCCCACCTCGCTGCGCAACGCCACCGCCTTTGGCGTGTCGCCGCGGCTTCGCTTCGATATCGTGGTGAACAACCTGTGCGGGTGGGCGTGGTGCGCACAACAGATTCGCATGACCAGCGACGGCTCGCCCTGGCGCCCGCTCGTGCATGTGCGTGACATCTGCAAGGCCGTCGCCTGCACGCTCGATGCGCCGCGCGAAGCCGTACACGACCAGGCCTTCAACGTGGGCAGCACCGAAAATAACCTGCAGATTCGCGATATTGCCTACCGCATTCAGGCGCAACGGCCCGACTGTGACGTGACCTTCGGCCAAAGCGATGGCGACACCCGCACCTATAACGTCGACTTCACCAAGATCGAGCAGCGCCTGCCCGACTTCGGCCGTGCCGAGGTCTCTGTCGACGAGGCCATCGCCGAATTCTTCGACGCTTTCGCCCGGCTGCAACTCGACGACGCGACCTTCCAGAGCCGGCTCTATACGCGGCTCAAGCAGGTGCAGCACCTGCGTGATTCCGGCCAGGTGGATGAGCGCCTGTACTGGACGCAGCAATGAAGCACGCCTGCTATGGCTGCGGCGCCGCGCAGTGCGACGTGGTGCTTGCGCTGGGCGACCAGCCGCTGGCCAACGCCTATCCCGATGCCGGTTCGCGGCCCGGCGACGAGGCCCGCTATCCCCTCGACCTGTTGCGCTGCACGGCCTGCGGCCATGTGCAGGTGCCCGCGGTGGTCCACTCGGAAGCCATCTTCGCCGACTACGCCTACTTCTCCAGCTACAGCACCACCTGGCTCGCACATGCGCAGGCCTATGTCGACCACATCATCGCCTTGCTGGGGCTCGGCACACACAGCTTTGTCGTCGAGATCGCCTCGAACGACGGCTACCTGCTGCGCAATTTCGTCACGCACGGTGTACCCTGCCTCGGGGTCGAACCCGCGGCCAATGTGGCCCAGGCCGCCATCGACGCCGGAGTGCCGACCGAGGTAGGCTTCTGGACCGCCACCCGCGCCGGTGCCCTGGCCGAGGCCAGCCGCCACGCCGACCTCATCATCGGCAACAATGTGTTTGCGCACACGCCCGCGCCCAACGACTTTCTGGCCGGGCTGAAGACGCTGCTCAAGCCCGAAGGCGTGGTCACGCTGGAGTTTCCACACCTGATGCGGCTGATCGATGACAATCAGTTCGACACCATCTATCACGAGCACTTCAGCTATTGGTCGCTGGGCGTGGTCGAGGCGCGCTTCGCCGCACATGGCCTGCGCGTGTGGCGCGTAGATGAACTGCCCACGCACGGCGGTTCGCTGCGGGTCTATGGCTGCCACGCCGAAGCCACGCGCACCGAAGACGCCAGCGTGGCGCGCGTGCGCGAGGCCGAAGCCGCCCGCGGCATGGCGGCTGCCCCGTACTACCACGACTTCGCCGCCGCCGCCGAGACCGTGCGCAACGAGGTGCAGCGCTTCTTCGCCGACGCGCGCGAGGCGGGCGAGCGGGTAGTGGGCTATGGGGCCCCCGCCAAGGGCAACACGCTGCTGAACTTCTGCGGCGCCACGCCCGAAGACCTGCGCTATACCGTCGACCGCAACCCGCACAAGCAGGGCAAGCTGCTGCCCGGCACGCGCATTCCCATCCACCCGGTCGAGCAGGTCGGCCGCGACCGGCCCGACTACCTGTTCATCCTGCCGTGGAACCTGCGCGAAGAGATCATGGGGCAAATGGCGCATATCCGCACCTGGGGCGGACGCTTCGTGGTGCCGATTCCGGAAGTCGCCGTCTATGACTGATGCCGCGCCCGTCAAACTGGCGGTCGTGGTCACGGCGTATAACCGGGCCGACTTCGTCGGCCGCTGCCTGGCTTCGGTGCTCGCGGACAAATCGGATGCACTGCACATCCGCGTGTGGGTGATGGACAACGGCTCGACCGACGATACCGCCGCGGTCGCGCGCGCCGCGGGCGACGTGATAACCGTCTTGCGCACCGAAGAAAACCGCCACCTCGTGGAGGTCCTGAACCGCGGATTCGAAACGGTCTATCGCGATTGGCCGGATTGTGACTTCGTGCTCGTGATGAACGAGGACACCGCTTTCGAACCCGGGTCCGTGGCTACGCTGGTGCGGGTGGCGCACGACCACCCCGATGCGCTCATCACCGCCTTGCAGCGCAACTATCGCGAGCCGGACAAGCTGGACGCGAACGCCCGCGCGCTCATGCAGCGCTGCCCCGAACTGCTGGAAGATGCCGTGCTCGGCCGTGAACTGCAACCGGTTTACGACATGCACGAGAACGGAGAACGGACGCCATTACATGAGGA
>CAYMLC010000002.1:7431-12997 GCA_964390765.1 uncultured Nitrospirales bacterium | reverse complement strand
TGTCTTATCGCGCCGCGTGCACTGTGGCAAGAACTCGGCGAATGGGACCCGCTGTTCTTCTTCTACGGCGTCGACGACGACATGTGCACCCGCGCGCGCTGGCACGGCTACCGCACGGTAATGGCCCCGCACGCGCACCTGCTGCACGCACACGGCAAACTGGGCGCGGGCGCCGGCGAACCCACACGCGCACAGCGCCTGCGCAAATGGCGCAACGAGACACAGGCGCGTTTTCTCTTCCGCTTCAAGAACCCCGAGCGCACCCTGGGGCGGGCCACGCTCGACGGTACCGCCGAGGCGCTGGGCACGGTGTGGGGCTGCCTGCGCGCTGGCTGGCCGGTGGGCGCGTGGCACGCGCTTCGGCTATACGGGCACCTGATGATGCGGTTGGGCGCCATTGCCGATGCACGCCGCCGGCACTTTTTCGCCGCGGCGCGCAAGCGCGATGGTGCAGCGATGCGCGGTTAAGAGAAGCGTACGGCCCTCGCGGCTAGACCTCGACCAGTAACTCCGCCGCCAACAATTTATCCGCCGCCGTGCGCACCTGCGCCCAGGGCAGCCCACTGCGTGCCGCAATCGCCAACAGGTCGTGTCCGCCGTCGCTGTAGTTCAACACCCAAAGCATCGCTATCTGAAGCCCCTTCGCATCCGAGCGCCCGCCGATAGCATCGTACAACCCGCGCTTGCCCAACTGTGGCTCGCATTTGGGGTTCAGGTTGCGATAGCGCGCATTGCCTTCACACCGTACGACGACTTCGGCCAGCACCCGCAGCGCCTCCGCCAATGCTTCCGGCCGCACCAGGTCGAGGTTATCGTCTGAAGAATGATATTCGGGAAAGCCGCCCGGCTGCGCGCGCATAAAACAGCCCACCGGCAAATTAAAACCCGGACTGCAATACTGCCGCTCGTCGTAGCCATAGGGGGAAAAAGGCAATACCCCGTGCGGCACGCCAAGCTCAAGATAGGTCTGCGCCACCGCACGGTCCACCGCTGCCTCTTCGCGGCGCGACTGCTTGTAATGAAACGGCCCCGCATCGCCCACGCACGCCAGGGTTAGCCCATGCGCCACCTGCTGCGCCCGGGCTTCATTGCGCGCCAGCCAGGTAATGGCTCCGATGGTGCCGGGCCCGAAAATGAAATGATACGTATAGCGGCGGCGAACGCCGCTCAGTAGCTGGGCCAGCCGCATGGCCACCGCCAGCCCGCTGCAATTGTCATTGGCCAAGCCGGGATGGCACGCATGCGCCGACACCAGAAAGATCTCTTGCGTCTCGCCCGGCAGAATACATTCGCCATAACTGAGCGCACCGTCTTCGAGCGAGGCGTCAATCACCACCTCGTACTCGCCGTCGGGCAGGGCCTCCCACGCGGCATGCGCCATGCAGAACGCCCAGCGTTCCTGGTAGTACGACGTGCGATACGGGATACGGTGCGGGTGGCCGGGGTCGGTAAACACGTGCTCCGCCAACGTTGCCTTCGGCATGCGCGCACGCACCGGCACGCTGTAGCCCATCACGTGCAGCGCATGGTCCGCCACATCCACCACGCGCCGCCCGGTGCTGTCGGCGATGTACGCCTCGCGCAGGTTCCACTCGCGCGGCACCGTCCAGTCGAAGACCGCCGTGCCGCTCGGCACTTCGTGCACCGTCAGCGGAAGGTGCGCGCCGATGGCCTGCAACTGCCGGCGCAGACCTTCACCCGTGATGCTGCGCTGCCACGGATACCACTCGGCGACGTGCCCATACAGGTCGGCGCCCAGCGCAGCCAGGTCCAGCGCGTCGATTGCCGCACGCAGGTCACCCATCGCGGTCATCCATCGCGAACATCCATTGGGGTCATGCATCCTGCTGCGGCTTCACCGTCAGGTCGGTCACCTCGCTACTGCGCGGCAAAGTGAGCGCGCCCAACACACACGCCGCCACCTCTTCGGGCTGCGGATAGCGCGAGGGGTCGTAGTCATTGCCCAGCCACTCTTGCACCTGTTCCTGCATGGGCGTGGCGATGCGCCCCGGATACACGCTCAACACCCGCACACCATCCGCCCCGACCGCATCGCGCAGGCCGTCGGCCACCGCGCGCAAGGCGAACTTGCCGGCGCTGTAGGCCACCGCATGCCGCGCGACGCGCATGCCCGCGCGTGAATTGATGAATACGATGTCGCCCCGGCGGCGGCGCAGTGCCGGCAGGAACTTCTGCGTCAAGGCATAGGGCGCGAGCACATTCACTTCGAGCTGTTCGCGAAATGCGTCGACCGGCAACTCGGGCACGCTGCCCCCGGCGAACAGGCCCGCGCTGTGCACGAGAATATCCACCGCGCCGAAGTCGGCGTCGATCGCGAACTTCAAACTGTTCATGTCCGCCGACACCGTCAGGTCGGCCGCATAGGCGCTCGCCCGGGTACCACACGCCTGCACCTCCTCCGCCACCTCTTCCAGGCGCTGCGTGTTGCGGCCGGTCAGCGCCAGGTATGCGCCGGCGCCCCCCAGGGCCAGTGCGGTCGCCCGGCCGATGCCACTGCTCGCGCCCGTTACCAGCGCCGTCCTGCCGTCCAGTGCACCCATCGCTCAGCCCTCGAAGTCCGGGTAGCCCGCATCGCGCGCGGAAATCACCTGCACCGGTGCCGGCCACGCGATGCCGAAGGCCGGGTCGTTGTAGCGCACGCCACGCCCGGCGCCGGGCACGTAGGCCGCCCCCATCATGTAGAAGATCTCGGTGTCGTCTTCCAGTGTCAGGAAGCCATGGGCCATGCCGGCGGGCAGGTAGAAGCTCAGCGCGTCCGCCGCGCACAACTCGACGCCGAAATGCTGGCGGTAGGTAGGCGAATCGGGCCGCAGGTCCAGCGCCACATCCCAGCAGCGCCCGCGTGTCACCCGCACCAGTTTCACCTCGCCATACGGGTCGGCCTGCCAGTGCATGCCGCGCAGCGTGCCCGCCCGATGGTTGGTGCTCCGGTTGCATTGTGGCCACACCGTGTTCAAGCCCTGCGCCGCAAACGCCTGCTGGCAATAGGTGCGCGCAAAGGCGCCGCGGTCGTCGGTGTGGTGTTCGGGCCGCACCAGCCAGGCGCCCGGCAAGGGTGTCGCATCGAACTGCATGGGTGGCCCCCCATCCGGTTTGCGCGTGACTGCCCCCGACTCTATACTCGCGCCGACGCGCATAAGAAGGCGGCGGGGAACGCCACGCGATTCGCGGCCATCCACCCAACCGCACCCCGGCATGCTATTCAATTCGTTCAGCTTTCTCCAATTCTTCGCGGTGGTGCTGGTCCTGCACTACCTGCCCTTTCCGTGGGCGGTGAAGAAGTTTAACTTGCTCGTCGCCAGCTACCTCTTCTACGCCGCGTGGAATCCGCCCTTCGTCGTGCTCATCTGGCTGAGCACGCTGGTGGACTGGTACGTCGTAAAGGGCCTCGCACGCACCGAACGCCGCGCGCTGCGCCGCCTCCTGCTGCTGACCTCACTGACATGCAACCTGGGCCTGCTGGGCTTCTTCAAGTACGGCGGCTTCGTACTCGAAAACTTCACCGCCGCCGTCAACGCCATCGGCATCCCCTATGCCCCGGCCGCGCCCAATATCATTCTGCCGGTGGGCATCTCGTTCTATACCTTCCAGACGCTCAGCTACACCATCGACGTCTACCGCGGCCAGGCGCGCGGCTGGCATTCGTTTCTCGACTACGCCCTCTACGTCACCTTCTTCCCGCAACTCGTGGCCGGGCCCATCGTGCGCGCCACCGATTTCCTGCCACAATGCATACAGCCGCGCGTCGCCAATCTCCAACAACTCGGCTGGGGGCTCTGCCTGCTCGTGCTCGGCCTCTTTCAGAAGATCGTGCTGGCCGACGCCTTCTTCGCCCCCATCGCCGACAAGGTCTTTGCCAACGCGCAGCACCTGCCCACACTCGACGCCTGGATTGGTACGCTCGCCTTCGCCGGCCAGATCTTCTGCGACTTCGCCGGCTACTCGACCTGTGCCATTGGCGCCGCGCTCTGCCTCGGCTTCCACATTCAGGACAACTTCCGCTTCCCCTATGCCGCCGTCGGCTTCTCTGACTTCTGGCGACGCTGGCACATCAGCCTCTCCAGCTGGCTGCGCGACTACCTCTACATCCCGCTCGGCGGCAACCGCTACGGACCATCGCGCACGTACGCCGCACTCTTCACCACCATGTTGCTGGGCGGCCTGTGGCACGGCGCCGCATGGACCTTCGTTATCTGGGGCGCGTTGCACGGCAGCTACCTCATCGTCGAGCGCCTGCTGACACAACGTGTGCCGGCATGGCGTGTCTGGCGCATGTGGCCAACGCGCCTCGTTTTGGCGCTTTTCACCTTCGCGATGGTCTGCTTCGCCTGGGTGCCCTTTCGCGCACAATCCTTCGCCGACGCCTACGCCATGGCGGGCAGCCTCTTCGGACGTTTGCCCGAGACGCATTGGTCCGAGGTGCGCACCAACGAGGCGGGCCTGGTACTGGCGTTGATGGCCGGCATGTTGGTGCTGCAGGGTGCCCTGCGAGACAGCTCGGTCGAGGCCGCCGTACAGCGAATACCGTGGTGGCTGCGCGGTATCGGTCTGGGTGGCATGATCGTTGCCATGGCCCTCACGGCCGGCGACGACCGCGCCTTCATCTACTTCCAGTTTTGACGCACCCGAGAGGAGAACCAAACACGTGGGCTGCTTACGCGCGATTGTCTGTCTGCTGCTTCCGCCATTGGCCGTGGTCGATAAGGGCCTTGGCAACTTCTTGATCGTCTTTGTCCTTTGGCTGTTCTTCTGGGTTCCGGGCGTGATCGCCGCGCTCATTATCTGCAACCAGGACCGCTAGAACCGGCATGCCGCGCCAGCCCATCACCCACCCCGCCGAGCGCATCCCGCACGCGCCCTACGTGCGCGTGGGCGCAGTGACCGTGCTGGTGGCCGTGGCAGGTTTGCTGACGGTCGAAGGCTTCTGGCGTGTGCTGGGCTATCAGCCCTCGGTGACCGACGACGCCGACCTGTGGGCGCTGCACCGCGAACGCGTCGAGACTGCGCCACCGCACAGCTTGGTCCTCCTCGGCCGCTCACGCATTCACCAGGCCTTCCAGGGAGACGTGTGGCGCGAGGTGGCGCCGGAACATCCCTTCATCCAGCTGGCCGTGGGCGGCCAGCACGCCCTCGGTACCCTGCGCGATATCGCCGGGCACACGGACTACGCCGGCACGGTGCTGGTCTCGCTCGATGCGGCCAGCCTGTTGCCCGAACTGTGGGACCAGCAGGCCGCCTGGCTGGCGCACTACCGCACCGGCTGGGACCCGCTCGATGTTTCGAGCAGGCGCCTCGCGTCGACGCTGCAAGCGCGCCTCGCGTTCATGGCCCCGGGCCTCTTGCTGCAACGTGTGGGCCCCGACCTGCTGCGCGGGGCACCGCCGCCGCAGTTCTTGATCACCCATGCGGACCGCACGCAGACGGTCTACTACGAGCGCGTGGATATCGCAGCGTTCACGGCAACGCAGCTCGGCACGCTCACGCGCAATCTGGAGACCTATCGCGCGCTCGACGGCTACGCCGCGTGGCCCAGCCGCCTCGACAC
>CAYMLC010000002.1:0-7421 GCA_964390765.1 uncultured Nitrospirales bacterium | reverse complement strand
GCTCGCGGCCATTCAGGCGCGCGGCGGGCGCGTGGTCTTTCTGCGCATGCCGACCACCGGCGAATACGCCGCACGAGAGGCCGAGGTCTTCCCCCGCGCAAACTACTGGGACGTGTTTGCGGCGCACACCACGGCCACCACGCTGCACTTCGCCGACTTCCCCACGCTGGCCGCCATGGTCTGCGCCGAAGGTTCGCACCTCTACCTCGACGACGCCCGCATCTTCACCCGCTGGCTGGCCGAGACCCTGCGCACGCGGGCCATACTGTCACCCGCCCCCGGCGCCACCGCCGCCCTCTGATACACTTGCGGCCCCAACCGCAAGGAGATTTCCCGCATGACCCCACGCCAATACCTGGGTGCGCTGTGCTGTTGCGTGGCCGCTGGCCTGAGCGGCGGCCTGCTGGGCGCACAGATCTTTGCCAGCGCGCCGGCGCAAGCGAGCGCGCGCGTCCTCGAAGCCGAGCAGGTGTTGCTGGTCGACGGCGCAGGCACCGTGCGCGCCGCCCTGGCCGTAACCGCTGATAACGCGGCGAAGCTGGGCTTCTTCGACGATACGGGGCAGCCGGCCGGCGCGGTGGGCGCCGCCCTGGGCGAGGTGCCGGGCCTGGCCTTCTACGATGCGCAAGGTACGGAACGCGCGCGCTGGACCTTGCCGCGCGGCGCAACCACTGCACTCCAGGTCCTCGACGCCGGCAGACGCGTGCGCGCTGCGCTCTCCGCCACCCCGGAAGGCGCGGCGGGCTTTGCCGCCTACGACAGCGCCGGCACGGCGCGCGTGCAGTGGGGCACGGGCGAAGACGGCGCGGCCGCCTTGAGCCTGCGCGATGCCGAAGGCCGCGGCCGGCTGGTGCTGAGCCAGAGTGCGGCGGGCCGCACGGTGGCGGGGCTGTATGACGAACAGGGCGATGCGCGCGTGGCGATGCTGCGCGAGGCCGACGGACGCGCCCGCCTGGGCGTGCTGGGCGTGGGCGACGAGGCCAGCGCGGTCTTGGCCGCCTTTCCCGATGGCCGCTCGGAGTTGGGCCTGTACGATGCGCAGGGCCAGGCACGCGCCGCGCTCGACGCCGCCCCCGACGGCACGTCGACGCTGGCCTTCTACGATATGCAGGGCACGGAACGCGCCGTGTTTGCCGCGCGCCCCGATGGCGAGGCGCGGCTGACCTTCAACGACACGCGCGGCGAAGCGCGCGCCGCCGTGGGTACGGGCGAAGACGGCGCACCCGCGCTGGGCCTGCGCGATGCCGCCGGGGTGCCGCGCGTGGCGCTGGCGCTGGGTGAAGCCGAAGCCCCCACCCTCAACCTCTACGACGCGGAGGGGCGGGGCCGCGCCGGCCTGACGCTGAGCCCGACCGGCAATGCGCGTCTCGAGATGGTGGACCAAGCGGGACAAGGCCGGGCCCTGCTGGGTGCCGGCGAGGGCGGGGCGCCCGTGCTGCGGCTGAGTGGCGACGACGGACAGAACCGGCTGGCGCTGTTGGTGACACCGGAGAACCACGCAGCCGCCGCAGTGTTCGACGCGCAGGGGCGCGTGCAAACGACCTGGGGCGCCGAGGCCGATGGCCGCCCCGGCCTCATCTTCTATGACCAATCGGGTCAGCTCACCCTGGCGGGGCTGGGCGTGAGCATCGAAGAGCGCCCCTTCATCGTCTTCAAATCGACCGACGGCACCATCAGTTGGTCGCAGGGGCAGGCGCTGCTACAGCAGAACTGAGCCGCTGGCGGGCGCACCACCCTGCGCGCGCCACAGCGTGCGCCAGATACCAAGGGGGCCGGTCATCAGCCCGCGCGTGGGCGGCGGCGCAGCGCCGGTGGGCTCCAGTGCCGCGTAGTGCAGGTGGTCGACCGGCAACGCGTGTAACAACGCGCAGTCTGCCGCCAACAGTGCCTCGCCCGCATCGTCGAGCAGGCCGCGGTCGCGCAGGTCGCACAGCGCCTCGAGCCGGCTGGCGCGCCCATGGCAACGCACTACCCCGGGGTTGTTGGCCAGGGCCATGCCCGCCGCCCCCGCACGCGCCAGCGCGGTGTAGCGCGGCTGGCCCAGCACAGCGTGCGCGCGCACCAGCGTCTGCACAACGCCCGGCGTACCGTGGCACCACGCATTCCAGCAGGCGTCGTCTTCGGGCGCGTGGGGCCACCATCGGGCCGGGTGACCCGCGGCGACGGGACGCGCACAGGCTTCAAGCGTGTCCAACCCCGCCTCGGCCGCCAGGCGCAGCGGGGCGTGCTGCGTCGCGGCATAGGCGAGCAGCAGCGCATCGACCACGCCCGCTACGCCATGGCCATAGCCCAGCAGCCGCGCACCGCGCAGCGTGCCGGCATCGGGCTCGTCGGGCCAGGGCCAGAACGTGTGCCCCTCGTCGCCTGTCTCGCGGCATGCGGCCAGGCCCTCGGCAGCTTCGCGCAGCAGGGGCAGCCAGGCGCCATCGGCCGCCCGGTGTGCGCACACGGCCAAGGCGTAGACATAGCCCGCCGCGCCATGGCACATGTCGGGGATCCTGGCACGCAGGTGGTGCGGCGCACGCAGCAGCGCTTCCGCCCGGGTCTGCAGCGCGGCATCACCCAGGGCGCGCCCGGCCAGATAGGCCGCGCACGCCATGCCCGGTGCGCCAAAGTAGAAGCCTGCGATATGGGCGACACGGGGGGCGGCCTCGAGCGTCGCCTGCGCCGCCGCACGCACCCCTTCAGCGTGGGCCGCCACGAAGCCGTGCAACTCCAGCGCACACAACAACGCGCCGGCCTTGCCGTCGTACACCTGGTACGCCTCGAACGAATCCGGTTTGTGCGCCGCCGCCAGCAAGGCGCGACACGCAGCGGCATAGCCTGTTGCGGCAGACTCGGCAGCGGTATCGGCGGGCGTGGTGAGGGCTGGGGCGGCGAGGGCTGGCGGGCCGGCCGCCACCGCGCTGGTAAAAGACGCCACAAAATCCCCGCGGCCGCGTGCATCCAGCGCGCGGGCCCAGGCGCGTGGCAACGCCGCACCCAACCGCCGCCAGGCCTGAGGAACGCCCTCGGGCAGCAGGCCGGGATGCACGCCCAAGCCCACCAGCCACAACAGCGCCAACAGTGCGTAGTGGTCATCGGCCAGTGCGGCCGCCGTGCCCGGGGACTTATCGGGCGCGTAGAACCCCAAGGTCCCCCGGCGGTAAGGCGGCGCGGGGTCGTCGAGCGGGTGCGCGAGCTCGAGGTCCAACACGCATACCCCGTCCTCCGTCAGCAACACGTTGCTGGGCGACAAGTCACGCACGACCAGCCCCTGTGCATGCCAGCGTGCAACCGCCCCGGCCAGCTGCCGCAGCGCCGCAGCCAGCCGGTGCTGCTGCCCTTCGGTTTGTGCGTCGTGCGCGGTGACAACCTCCCACAGGGTCGCGCCTTCCAGGTGCGCGCGCACCAGGGCCACATCGCCCTGCGGCGAGCGATGCAACGTAGCGGCGCCCGGCAGCGCGGGGTCATCCCCAAATCGCTGCAGCCAGTGCGCCTCGCGCCGCAGCGCCCACGGCGCGTCGCGTCCGTGCACATCGGCGGCGGCATGGGCGCGCGCCGTCTTGATGAAGCACAAGCCCGGTGGCGCCGTACGGGCCAGCGCCAGCAGCGCGACCCCCTTGGGCGAAGCTTGCAGCACGCGAACGGGCAGGTAGGCCTCGCGCAGGAAAGCCAGATGGTCGGCCGGCGCGGCCTGTGGCAAGACCGAGGGCACCACGAGGGTGGCGCCGCCGTCTTCAGCCGGATCATCGACCCAGGCGCCGTCGGGCAGGCGGAGTTGTCGGCGCCGCCGCCCCAGCACGTCGATGCGCTCGTGATGACCGTAAGGCCCGAAACGGAAGTACACGGGCGCGTCGCCACCGTGGTGCCGGTCGGTGACGATGGCCGGACCAGGCAGACCCGCCAGCGCCTCGATAAGCTGCCCGGCAAGCGCGGCCGCAGCAGCCTCGTCGGGCGGATAGAGGGTGAACGCCTTGCCCGCCTGCGCCACGCCGTAGGCGCCCTCGTTCAGGGCTTCGAGGGTGGCGGCGTCGCGCACGCACTTGAAGGCGACGCCGGCCTCCGCCAGCAGCGGCAGCGCGCGCGCCAGAAGCTCGGGCCACGCGGCAGGCGTACTACTCAGGTGAAGCTTCCACCCACTTTCGAGCCCGGCGGGCAACGCGTGCATGCGCACCCGTACCCAAAGCGTATCGACGCTGATGGTGGCGTCGCCGAGGTATTCGCGACAGCAAAGCGCGGCATCGTCGCGCGGCGCATTCATGCGGGCATTCGGCTGGTGGCGCGTGCGCCGCGGGGCACACGCAATCGAGGGAGCGGGCCAATCGGCCCGTCGCTCATCTGGCGGACTCGCGCCAGCGGGTCGTACGTCAGCCGGTCGTGCTTCAGCCGGTCCTGCGTCAGCCCTTCTTGCGTCAGCCCGTCTTGGCGCACGAGACGCCGCAGGTAAACCAGCACGACTTGCTGGTATAGGGGACCCCCAGCGCGATGAGCTGTGCGTCGCTGCGCGCGACCAGGGCGCCGGCCTCTTCCGGCAGGAGATTCGGGTAGTTCTTCAACAGTTCCTCGGTGCTGAGCGCGCCTTCACCCTGAATCTGCACGCGTTCCAGCAAGACATCGTTGAGAAACCGAATCAGGTCTTTCGACATGCTCATGCCGAGCTTCCCTTCCTTACCACGCAGCCTTCAGCACGAAGACGGCGCGCTCCTTCCGCTGTGGCGAATCTGCATTGAAGCGAGCGGGGTTACCCCGCAGGTCCGCGTCGACAGGCCCCAGGACGCGCTCGCCTGACCGGGTGTGAACATAGCCGATTGAGAAGTGGCGCGTCAACGCGGCGCATCCTGCGGCCATAAAAGAACGGGGCCCCGCAACCGTAAGGTCGCGAGGCCCCGAGGGGTCCGAGTTACGTTGCGTTAGGCCTGGTGGCCCTTACGCAGGCGCGTGGCGGCCAGCAGGGCGCCCAGCGCGAGCAGCACCACAATGGCGTCGCCCCACGGCGAGCCCGAGGCGACCGAGCCACCGGCGCAGCCCAGGATGACCACCGGCTTGTCCAGCGGCGTCGTGCCCGTGCCACGCAGCGTGACGGTCTCTTCCTGCGGGTCGCCACCGTTGAAGGTGATCGTGCCCCGGAAGTCCATGGCACCGCTCGGCGTGAACGAGACGGTGACCGTGTCGCTCTCGCCCGTGGCCAGGCTGTAGTCCGCTTCACCAACCAGCGCGAAGGTATCGCTACCCGTGTTGGTCAGTACCGCAAAACCCGTCAGCGTGCCGCCGCCCGTGTTCGTCACGGTGAACGTGGTGTTCACCGTCTCGCCCACCTGCGCGATACCGACGATGGCTTCGAAGCGCGGGTCGGGCGTAATCGTCAGCTCGGGCTCCGCATCGAAGATTTCGATGGCGGCGAAGGCCGACGACAGGTCGTCGATCGTCGCCGTGAGCGTCGTGCCGCTCGCCTCGCTCGACGCCGTCGCCGAGGTCCACGAACCCGGTGCCGGAAGCACCTCGAAGATGCTCGTCACCGTGGTCTGCTTCGTCTCCTCAATCGTCACCTCGCCCGTGGCCGCGGCCGTGGTCGGGTGCGAGATGAAGTCGGGCGTCAGGCCCGGCGAGAAGTTGAGGCCGGTCAGCGACACCGTGGCGCCGAGACCCTGCTTGAGTACTTCAGGCGTCGGGGCCGGGTCATCGATCTCGCGGTAGTCCGTCGGCTCCTGTGTCTCCGGATCGTCCAGCACCAGGATGCTGACTTCGAAGAAGGCATTGCCCGCTACGAGGTCATCCACCGGGAGGTCGCTGGTCAGCTCGGTCACGTCGCCTTCGTACAGGGCGTCGAGCGAGCAGCCAATGGCCACGACCAGCACCGCACGCTGCGGCGCGCTGATGACCGTGCGCGGCACGCTCACCACCAGGGTCTGGTTCGGGTCGAACGGATTCTGCAGCACCGCGACCGGGTCCGGACCTTCCACACCGCCATCGAAGGCGATCTGGACAATGGCACGGCTGCAGTCCGGGTCGTCGGTGGTCACTTCGTTCGTAAACGTGTCGCCGTCATTCGGCAGGTCCGCGAACGGGTTGTCGAGGTAGCCGTCGCCGTTCAGGTCATTCACCGTGGTGATGGAGAAGACGAAGGTATCCGAGCCCATCGGCGTACCGGTGCCCGTACCCGTCGCCGTGGCGGTCACCGTGAAGGTGCCCGGCACCGGGAACGTGGCCGAGACCGGGAAGTTGCCGTCCGCATCGCTCGAGTTGCCAACTGCAATCGGGCCCATGCCGTCATCGACGACGTAGCTTACCGTGATATCGCCAGCGGTGCAGCCAAACGGGTTCGGCGTCACGCTGCTGGTCAGCGTCAGGTCGGTCGTGCTGCCAAGGGTCGGCACCACAAGGTCGCCCGACGGCGTCAGAATGTCGACCGTCAGGTCGTCGCACGCATTCGGGTCGCAGAAGTTACCCGGGTCCGTCACGGTCACGGTCGTCGTGGCCGAAGCGACATTGCCGGCCGTGTCGCTTACGGTCAGCGTCACGGTGTTTTCGCCGAGGTCTTCACACGTGAAGGTCGACGGCTCGACCGACAGCGAGTCCAGCGAGCAGTTGTCGTCGCTGCCACCGTCGACGTCAGCGCCGGTGATGGTCACCGTGCCGCCTTCGCCAATGGCGACCGTCGCGGGCGCGGCCTCTGCGGTCGGGGCCAGGTCATCGACCACGGTTACCGTGGCGGTGCAGGTGGCCGTGTTGCCGCTGTCGTCCGTCGCCGTCACCACCACCGTGTTGGCGCCGACGTCGGCGCAGTCGAAGCTGCTGACGTCAATCGACAAGGTGGGGTCGGTGTCGCAGTTGTCGCTGAGCGAGGCCACAATGTCGGCCGCACTCAACGTGGCATTGCCATCGGCATCGAGCGGGACCGTGATGTCCTGGCAGCCCAGCACCGGCGCAGTCTCGTCGGTCACCGTGACAGTCGCCGTCTCGGTCGCCGTGTTGCCCGAGGGGTCCGTCGCCGTCAGCGTGACAACGTTCGCGCCCAGGTCCGCGCAGGCGAACGAGGTGCGGTCCAGCGACAACGTCACGTCGCAGTTGTCGCTGCTGCCGGCATCCACGTCGGCCGGTGCAATCGTCGCCGTGCCGTCGGCACCAAGCGCGACCGAGATGTCTTGCGCGAGCGCTGTCGGGGCGATGTCGTCAAATGTCACGGAAAAGTCGACAGACTGCAGCGGCACGGAGCCTCCCGTGTGCTTGGTCAACTGCCACTGTTCAGCGCGTCGGAAGACCTCCAGCTGGCGGTAGTCTTGCGCGACGAGGACATAAACGCGACGGCTTCGCGGCAACGGGCCGCGCAGGATCCGGCGATGCCGAGATGCCGATAGCGGGTCAGGCAACAGCGCCGATGCGGCGCTGCTGCCAGGGCTATAGACGGTAGTCCACAAGTCGATCGGTCGGGATCTCGGAAC
>CAYMLC010000001.1:25332-39401 GCA_964390765.1 uncultured Nitrospirales bacterium | reverse complement strand
AGCAAGATTCGCCCGGCGGCTATCTGTTGAGCCGTACGGCGGTCGCGCTGGTGACCGAGCCGAGCCAGCAGCCGACGAATGCGTTCGCTCAGCACGGCAGCCTGCCGGTCGAACCGCTGGGCCTGCCGCCGTTGGTGGTGGCGCGCCTGAGTGGCGCCCCGCTGCCGACGCTGGCCTTCGAAGAAGACATTGCGCGCAACTTCGGCGGCGGTCTGCTGATGGCCGAGGTGGCGGTAGCGGATGCCCCCCCCCAGCGCACGGCGCTATCGACGATGCGACTGACGGGTGATGCGACGTTTGGAGCTCCGGACTTCAATGCGCAGGTGAGCGCGCCGTGGCAACTCGCCCGGCAGGAGCGTGAGCGCGAACGCGCGTGGCGGCAACAGAGCGAACGCATTCGCATGGGCAGTACGCGGAGCTTCACGGTGGCGTTGCCGCAATGGGTGCGCGAGGACCCGCGCCACGCCGTGGTACTGGAGATTGCGCACGACGCACCGGAAGCCATTGCGTGGCGGGTCGAGATGACGGCCGCGGGTACGGGGCGCACACAGCGTCTCGACCGCATCGCGCGCGCGCAAGAGCAGGTCTACAGCGGCCAAGTGGTGACCGTAGAGCGCTTCGCGGTACCGCTCAACCAGCGCGGTGTCGCGGACATGCCTTCGCTGCTGCTGGATATTGAAGCGGCGGCGCGCGACACAGCGCCGTTCAACTACGTGCAGAGTACGATTCAGGCCTTTACGCAACAGCAGTATGGGACGGAAGGGGAATTGCAATGGCGATCATTCGCGCCGTCAACCTGAGCAAGCGCTACAACAACTTCGTCGCGCTGAAGGGGCTGAATCTCGAGATTGAGGCGGGCGACCTGTTCGGCTTCATCGGCCCGAACGGTGCGGGCAAGACGACGACTATCCGTATTCTCGCGACGCTTCTGGAACCGACCTCCGGCGAGGCGCACATCGACGGCATCAACGTGATGAAGGACCCGTACGCCGTAAAGCGGATCGTGGGGTACATGCCCGATTCGTTTGGCGTGTACGACGGTATGCGCCTGCGCGAATACCTGGACTTCTTCGGCGCGGCCTATCGCATTCCACTGAAGCAGCGGCGCGCCATAATCGACGACGTGTTGCAGTTGACCGACCTGCACAGCCGGGCCGACGACTTCGTGAGCGCATTCTCGCGCGGCATGAAGCAGCGCTGCTGCCTGGCCAAGACGCTTATCCACGATCCGAAGGTACTGCTGCTCGACGAGCCGGCGAGTGGCCTCGACCCGCGCGCGCGCATCGAGATCAAGGAGTTGCTGAAGACGTTGCAGTCGATGGGCAAGACCATTCTCATCTCTTCGCACATCCTGAGCGAGCTGGGCGACATGTGCAACAAGATCGCGATCATCGAGCGGGGCCAGTTGCTGGCGGCGGGTCCGTTCCGCGACATCCTGAAAGAGATTCGGCAGACCCGCGAAATCCGGCTCGGGGTGATAGGAGGGGCCGAGACGGCGGCCAACATCCTGGCGGCAACCGCGGGCGTGTCGAACATCGAGCAGTCGGGCAACGAGTTTCAGTTCGAGGCCAGCCTGGGCCCGGTGCAGATGGCCGACCTGGTGGGCACCCTGGTGCAACAGGGGGTGCGGGTGGTGAACTTCGCCGAGGACGAGGGCACGCTCGAAGACGTTTTCCTGCACGTGACCAAGGGGGGCATCTAGCGCGTGCGCCTGCCACCGCAACCGGCGCTCGCGCTCATTCGGCGCGAGTTGCTGCAGACGCTGCGTCTGCACCGGCTGGTGGTTGCGCTGCTGGTGCTGGTGGGGATCGGCGTGGCGGTGGCGCTGTTGCAGACCATCAACGCACCCGAGGCCCTGGGCCAGGGCGGCAACACAAGCCAGGTGCGCCTGCAACAGACGAACCTGCTGCTGCAGGCGGCCATTCTGCTTATCGTGCCGGGGCTGGCGGGCGCATCGATTGCCAGTGAACGCGAGCAGGGCGCGCTGGAGTTGTTGAGCGTCTCGCTGATTCGACCCTCGGGCATTGTGCTGGGCAAGCTGGTGAATGCGCTGGGCGTGGTGCTGTGCTTCGCGGCGGCGGTCGCACCTATTCTGGCGGCCACCTTTTTTCAGGCGGGTCTGGACCCGGCCGAATTTATTGGCGTCGGTCTGAGTCTGGGCGCCACCACCTTTGCGTTGGCAGGCGCCGGCCTCGCCTTTAGCGCGGGCAGCCGCTCGACGGTCGCCGCGCTGATCACGAGCTACGGCATGGCGGCCTTCGTCTATGGTTTGCCCTTCTTTTTTTTCGCCATGTTTCTCGACGCATTCGAGAGTGTGCTTTTCTTCCAGTTCGATTTTTCCGCCCTGCGTGATGGCCTCAGCACCGTGGGCACGTTGCTCTCGCCGGTGGGCGCCTACGTCTCGCTCTACGGTGCGCCGCGCACCGCCGACTACCAGGCGCTGCACATCGCCCTGTTGAGCGGGGTGGGCGCGGGCGGTCTGGCGGCAGCGGCTTGGCGCGTACGGCGCCCGCTGCCCCCGCGCAAGCTGGACACCACCAAGCCCATCGACGACCCCACGTTGCTGGCCCGGCGCCGGCAAAGCTGGCCCTACTACCTGCTGGACCCGCAGCGCCGCAAGCCGAACGTGCCGGACGGCTTGAATCCGGTGCTGTTTCGCGAGTTCTACTGGGGCGTACTGGGCAATGCGAGCCGCGCGGTGCGCTTGTACTTTCTCAGCCTGATGCTGTTCCTCATTATGACCAGCGGCCTGCTGGCGTGGCTGGCGCTGAACTTTGTGACCAGCGCGCCCGAGAGCGTGATCGCCGGTGGGCTGGCCCTACAGAGCGCGCTGCTGTGTCTGATTGGGCCGGGACTGCTGGCCAATGCGCTTGCACAAGAGCGCAGCACGGGCAACTGGGACAACCTGCGCGCGACGCTCATCACTTCCGACCACCTGATTCTGGGCAAGCTGGTGGCGGGCTGGCTGAACCTCGCACCGCTGTTCTTCGGCTTCTGTACCTCGTGCCTGTTGCTGCTGTTCATCCTGCCCGCGTGGAACGTATCGGTCCTGCCGCTGCTCTACGGCATGGGCACGGCGCTGGTGCTGACCCTGCTCACCATCAACCTGGGCCTGGTCGCGTCTTTCCTCACGCGGCACGCGGCCACGGCGGTGGTGCTCAGCTATGCGCTGACCTACTTCTTCGTGCACGGTGCGGCGCTGGGCCTCAACACACTGGGCGGCTATGTGCCGTTCTTCTACGAACTGGCGCCGCTGTTGTCGCCGGTGCTGCCACTCCTGCCGAGCGACCACGGCGTCTGGAGCGATTCGCCCCTCGCACCGGTGAGCTGGCTCTTGGCCCAGGCCGTGGCGCTGGGCGTGAGTGTTGGCTGCTTTGTGCTGGTCCGGAGCCGATTCGGCCAGCGGCTGATGCGCGACGCATGAGGGCGCCGGGGCAGACCATTGGGGCGCTGGTGCGGCGCGACACGATGCGCACGCTGCGGCAAGATCGAGCGACGCTGGCAGTGGGCGCCTTTGCAGCGGTCGCGCTGGGCGGCGTCTTTCTCGCGTTGCCCGATACGGAACTGACCATTCACAACGCGCACTGGGCCGCCGACCCGATGTACTGGGTGCCCATGACAGCGCTGTTTCTGCTGTCGTTGACGCTGGTGCCGGCGCAGGCCTCGTTCGCCATTCAGAGCGAGCGCACCTATGAGACCCTGGACCCGCTGCGCCTGACCTTGCTGGGCGACTGGGGCATTGTGCTGGCCAAGGCGTTGAGCGTATTGGTCGTCTATTTTCTCTTTACGATAGCGTTACTGCCCATCTTCGGCGCGACCTTTTTTCTCATTGGGATCGATGCGCTGCAATTGCTGGGCGGCTACACGATCATGCTGGGTATCGCGGCGGCCACGGCCTGCACGGGCACGTACGTCAGTACCTATGCAAGCCGCAACACCGTCAACCTCGTGCGGGCACTGATATCAGGGCCCTTACTCCTGTCCCTCGTGGGCATTGTCTGCGGCGCAGGCTATGCCGGCATCATCGCCCGGCTGCGCGCATCGATAGGGGGCTGGAATCCGGAGATTATCATTCCACAGTCCATCACCGTGTTCTCGCCACTAGGCAGCGCCATGTTCGTGCTGAATGTCATGCCGGTGGGCCTGGGCATGGTGGCGGGCAGTACATTCACGTGTGTGCTGACCTGCGTCTTGTGCCTGTTGCTGGCGCGGCGCAATCTGCGCCGTGCGCCCGCCGACCCCGGCCACCAGCAACGCGAGCCGCTGTTTGTGATTGGTAAGGCCATCGAGGACATGGAGCGCAGCGCCAGCTATACCGTGCGCCCGGCACCGCCCCCCACCGACTACAGCGCCCTGCACGCACCACGGGCACTCGGCGGGTTGCGTGCCGCCGTGATGGCCCTGGCGCACAAGGACAGTCTGGCAGGCGGGCGCTACTGGCTGAGCGCAATCCTGTTCGGGATTCTTGCGGCCGTGTGCCTGATCTCGATAAGCCAGTTCGTTTGGGAAAGCTGGACGGTATCTTTGGTCAGCGTGCGCCGCATGCTAACGGCACACCAGCTGGTTGCTACGGTGCTCGGGGCGTTCTTGTGCGTGCTGGGCGCAGGGTTCGCCAGTGTGCTGGTGGTGCAAGAGCGGGACAGCCATACGCTCGACGACCTGCGGCTGACACTGCTGGATGCCTACTCGGTGGCGCTGGGCAAGATCGGTGCGCTGCTGCGGCTGTTCCTTCCTTTTCTCTTGATTGCTGCGCTACCGCTGGCGGTTGGCGCCGTGGGTACCGCGACCGCCGCCGACCCCTGGCGCGCGGGTGCGGTCGTGCTGGGGCTGGTCCAGGTGGTCAGCGTGGTCGTGCTGCTCGCATTGTGTGTCAGTTGCGTGGCCCAACGGCGCATGACCGCCGTACCCATGGCGTTGGGCGCGGGCGGCTTCTATGTGCTTGGTCTGCCCTGGATAGGTGCCATTGTAGGTGTGCCGTGGCGGGGTGGTCCGCCACCCGAGGCCGTTGTGAGTTCACCGATGCTCGCCGCGGTACTCTTCGGGCTTGAAGACGACATGGATCTCGCGCAATCCATATTGTGCAGTACCACCTTCCTGGCGCACGGCATACTGATCGCCGTGCTGCTAGTCTTGTACTTTTTCCTTATGCGCCGCGTAATGCAGCATGACGGGGTAGCGAAGTCGTAATGCTCTTCAAACCATGGCCCATGATGGCGCTCGTGCGGCGCGAGTTGCTGACGAGTCTGCGCAATCCCGCCTCGTTTGTGCTGGTGCTGCTCACGTTCGGCTTCGCGATCATCGTGACCTACTTCAACCTCGAGGATGAGGTAAGCCTGACGCAGGCGGGCCAGACGGCGCAGGCGATCTTCACTAACTTCTCCGGGGTACTCTTGGCGGCGGGCGTGTTGTTCATTGCGCCGGTGGCGGCGGTATCGGTGTGTGCGGAGAAGCAGAACGACACGTTCACCCTGTTGCGGCTGACCTATCTCTCGCCGGGCGCGATTGTTCTGGGCAAGGCGTTGAATGCGGTCGGGCTGTATCTGATGGTGGTCGTGGCCAGCTTCCCGATTGTGGGCACGCTGTTCTTCCTGGTGGGTGTGGACTGGGAACAGTTCACCCAGGCGATGCTGCTGTTGCTGATGACGGGCGTGACCGTGACGATGATCGGCGTGCTGTGCTCGACCTGGTTCAACAACAGTATTGCCGCGATTGTGGCGACGTTCATGGGCATGCTGGGCCTGCTGATGGGCCTGCCCATCTTTGTGGTGGGCTCGCCGATGATGGGGCTGTTGCGGATGACGGACGACCCCAGTTGGTGGGCCTTTCTGCCCACGGCGGTTTTCGAGGGGGTGGTGGCGTTGGTCTGCTTCCTCGGGGCGCGCCAGTCGCTGTTCTTCACGCCGCCCACCCCCATCGAGACGCACGCACCGCCGCCCGCGTGGCACGTGGGGGCGCGCGGCACCGGCCCGACGCGGCCACCACTGCCGGCCCTGGGCCGCTTCTGGCAGGACCGCTATGAATTTGGCGAGGAAGGCAATCCGATCTACCTGAAGGAATTGGTGGCCTCGAGCGGTATGCGGCGCACGCTGTTCGTGGTGAGCCTGCCGTTTCTGGCACTGCTGTTCGCGGCGATCAGCATGGGCGTGGCGGGCGCGCGCGGCAACGAGTTGGCCGGTACGCGGTGGCTGTTGGTGCAGGGGGCCCTGGTAGCGGTCGCGGTGCCCGGGCTGCTGGCTACGGCGCTGGCACGCGAGTCGGGCCAGAATAGCCTCGATATGCTGCGTATGGCGCTGGTCACGCCGGCGATGGTGGTGTTGGGTCATTTGCGTGCGGCGATGCTGAGCCTGGCGCCGCTGGTCGCGGCGATACTGTTGGGGGCCTTGCCGCTGCTGCTGAGCGGCCTGCGCGATTTCGATGTGCTGCTGCGCACGGTCGCCGCGTTGGGCAGTGGCGTGGTCGCGATCACGTTGAGCCTGGCGACCGCGGTGGTGGCGGCCGTCATGGTGCGGCGCGCGGTGACGGCCGTGCTGGGCGCCTACGCCCTGAGCATGCTCGCGACCTTCGGCCTCTTTGCCCTGAGCAATGCGCTGCTGGCCACGCTGTTCGGGTTTCTTTTCGATCCGAGCACGGCCTACGCCATCAGTGCGCACCTCTCCCCCATCACCTCTTGCTGGTGGCTGGCGGAGCATATGAATTCCAATGCCGCCTTCGTAGTGGCCTGGCTGGTCTCGACAGGCGTCTACAGCCTGTTGGCGGTTGCGGCTGTGTGGGGCGCAACCATCTGGTTCACGCGTTATCAACTGAAAGGTTCATGATGTTCCGCTTTGCGCTGGTTGGCTTGGTACTGGTCGCTGTGGGCTGCGGCAGCGGCACGGCACCCGAGGTCGTGGTCTATACCGCGCACGATGATGTGTATAGCCGCCCGATTCTCAATGGATTCGAAGCCGCCACGGGCATCACCGTGCGCGCGGCCTACGATACTGAGGCCTCGAAGACGACCGGGCTCGTAACGCGCCTGGTCGCGGAGAAGGATCGGCCGCGGGCCGACGTGTTCTGGAACAACGAAATCGCGCAGACCATGAAGCTGCAGGCGGCCGAGGTGCTGACGCCCTATGACAGCCCGGCGGCCGGGGCGATTCCCGCGCGGTACAAGGACGAGGCGGGCCACTGGACGGGATTTGCCGCGCGGGCGCGGGTGGTCATCTACAACACGGACCTGATGGAAACGCCGCCGGAAGGCCTGGAGGATTTTCTCGACCCGCAGTACCGCGGCCAGGCATGTATCGCGCTGCCCTTGTTCGGCACGACCGCCACGCACGCGGCCGCACTCTATGCCGCCTGGGGCGACGAGAAAGCGCAGGCGTGGTTCGAGGGCCTGCTGGAGAATGAGGTGGCGGTGCTGGCCGGCAATTCGACGGTGCGCGACGAGGTTGGACGCGGCACCTACCTGTTTGGTTTGACAGACACCGACGACGCGAACAGCGGCAAGCTGGACGGGTTGCCGGTGGACTGGACCTATCCGGACCAGGGCGAAGGGGAGCTGGGCACGCTGCTGATTCCGAACACGGTGGCCCTGGTGGCGGGCGGGCCGAACCCGGAAGCGGGCAAGCAACTGATCGACTACTTGTTGTCGCCGGAGGTCGAGGGTGCACTTGCGGCCTCGCGTTCGCTGCAGATTCCGCTGAACCCGGCGGTCGAGCGGCCGGAGGCCGTGCCCGCGCTCGACAGCATCCGGGCGATGGAGGTGGACTTCGCGCGCGTGGCGGACATCTTCGACGCGGTTGCGGACGAGATGCGGGCCCTGTTTCTCTGATGGATGTGCGGTGGGCCGCACGCGGGCTGGCCGTGCTGGCCGCCGCCGGGCTGACGGTGCCGCCCCTGGCGGCGGTGGTCTGGGGCGCTGTGCAGGCTGCCGGTGGCGATGCGGGCGAGCCGTTGCTGGGTGCGTTGTGGGCGCGCACACTGGGCCTGGCCCTGCTGGCCGCGGCAGTGGCGACAGCGGTGGGCGCACCCGCTGGCGTGGTGCTGGCGCGCGTGGCGGTGCCGGGTCGCGGGCTGTGGTGGGTGGCGCTGGTGGGGCCGTTGCTATTGCCGCCCTACCTCCTGGCCGAGGGCTGGATCGATCTGCTGGCACCGCGCTTCACGCCCCGGGGCACCGTCGTGGCTGGTGTGGTCCTGGGGCTGGCACATGCGCCGCTGCCCGCAATCCCCACAGCGCTGGCGGTGGCGCGCATCCCGCACGCACTCGACGATGCGGCACGGCTGTACGGCGCAAGGGCGTGGCGGTGGCGCGTGGTGCTGGGTCCACTACTCACGCCTTGGCTGGCCGCATCCGCCGCACTGGTGGCGCTGCTGGCGTTGCTCGACTTCGCGGTGCCGCATTTGTTGCAGGCGCCAGTGTTCGCGGCGGAGGTCTATCTGGATTTGATCGCCTACAATGATCTCGCACGTGCGGCCCGGGCAGGCGGTGTGCTGGTGCTGTCGGGCAGCGCGCTGATTGCCGTGGCCGTGTGGGCGGGCTGGCGTGGCCGGCGCTGGCTGGATGCGCACGCGCGTGCACCGTGGCGCAGCGGCGCCGCGCGACAGGCTGCAGCGGTGCTGGTGCTGACTTCCGTGCTGCTGGTCACCGGCGTGTTGCCGCTGCTGGCGATGGCGCAGCGCGTGTGGCCGCCGGGCAGTGCCCTGCAGACGCTGACACAGACGCTGCCGGCTGTGGGAATCGGCGTGGCCGTTGGCGCCAGCGCAGCGACCGTGGCGGCAGTGATAGCGCTCTTGGCGACGTTGCCGCGTGCGTGGCCCGCGGGCGTGTTGGCGCTGGGCGCGGCGGGCTACCTGGCCTCCGGGCCCGTGCTCGGTGTGGGGCTGGTGGCCTTCTGGAATCAGTACGACTGGCGCGGCGCGGTATACGACCACCCCGCGATCATGGTGCTGGGTGTGGCGGCGCAGTTGTTGCCCTTCGCCGTGCTGGCGCTCGCCGTGGCGCGGCGCGCCCAGCCGGCCGCCTGGGAAGAGGCCGCGGCGGCCAATGGCCTGAAGCCGGGGCGCACCTGGGCGCGCGTTACGCTGCCGGCGCTGTTGCCGGCGCTGGCCGCGGTGTGGTCGCTCGGTTTTGTTTTGTCGTCCCGCTCACTGGATGTGCTGCTGCTGACCGAGCCCCCCGGCTATACGCCGCTGGCGGTGCGCCTTTTTTCCCTGATGCACTATGGGCCACGCGCGGATGTGGCAGTGCTGGCACTGACGCACGCAGCGATTGGCCTGGGCGGCGGACTGCTCGGCTTTGTGGCGTGGCGCAGTCTGCGGAGGCGGTTCGTTGGCCCGGCTTGAGTTGCGCGCGGTGGCCCACCGCTATGGCACGCGGCCGGCGCTGGCGCCGCTTTCGCTTGCGTGTAGCGCGGGTGACTGGGTGTTGTTGTCGGGCCCGAGTGGCAGCGGCAAGACCACCTTGCTGCGCATCATTGCGGGGCTGCTGGCGCCTGCGGCGGGCGCGGTCTATCTGGAAGGTGCGCTGGCGAGTGAGGCCGGGCGCGTGCAACGGGCGGCGCATCGGCGCGGCATCGGCATGGCGTTTCAGGAAGGGGCGCTCTGGCCGCACGTGCGGCTGGAAAAACAGGTGGCGCTGGTGGCGCGCAACGCGGGGTATGCGCGGGTAGAGGCGCACGAACGTGCCGCGGCACTATTGGCGGCCGTGGGGCTGGGCGAATACCGGCAGGCCTTGCCGCACGCGTGCAGCGGTGGCCAGCAGCAACGCGCGGGCGTGGCACGCGCGCTCGCTTCGGGTGCGCCCTTGTTGCTGTTCGACGAGCCGACCGCGCATCTGGACGATGCGAGCGCGGCGCAGACAGTGGCCGCGGTGCGGGCGTGGGCGCGGGCCGATGCGACGGTCATCGTGGCGACGCATGAGCCGGGGCCGTGGACCCGACACGTGGCGCAGACGGTGCGGTTGGCGCCGGCGGATCAGGCGGGGTCGTAGCGGCCGCTGCGCGGCGGCAGTTCGTAGGCCGGCGTGCCGTCGCGCGCAGGCACCTTCGCCGGTTCATTGGCGAAGTTGTAGACGAAGGTGCGGTCTTCGCCGAGCGGGAAGCGCGCGGTCAGCGTTGGCCAGGGCTCGCGGTGGTCGACCCCAAACGCTGCGCGAATATGGCGACCCAAGACGGGGTCGAGCTCGAGCCAGTTGAGAAACTTGGGCGCGAGCAGCAGTTCACGTTCGGCGAAGAATTCCGTCTCGGTAAAGGTGGCGACATTGAGCGTGGTCACCGCACCGTTCCGCGCAACGAGCACGGTGCCCGCTTCATTGCTGGCGGTGAGCAACGGCGTAGCCGTAGCGCATTGCACTTGCTGCACGGCGGCGCGCCAAGCACCGTGCGGCGTCTCCACCTGAAACGCGGCGGGTTCGTCTTCGCGCAGAAGTATCTCGACTCCAGCGAGTGTGGCCCAGCGGGGGTCGCGCACCGTGGCGAGGAAGCCCGTGGTCAGCACGAGCCGGACATCGGGATTGTGCGCGAGCAGCCGTTGGGTCTTGCGCCACAACGCGGGATCGGCCGCGGCCTGGGTGGCCAGCAGCAGGGCCGGCGTCTCGTGGGGGAACTGTGCGGTCGGGCGCAGTGGCACGCCGAGCATGCCCACGTAATCGTACAGATACATGTCGGCGCCGGGGTCACTGACCGCAGGCTTGTACGCGTGCGCCGGCCAGACACGGCCCGGCTGAATGGCGGCCTGCAGCGCTTCGAGCCGCGGCCGGCGCGCGCTGAAGGCGGCCGCCCCGGGATGCGCGGCAATGCTGCCATAGTTGAAGACCATCAGTTCTTCCGCGCCCGCCAGCACGCTGATATAGGCCTGGTCGACGAAGTCGCGCGCATCGCAGTCGCCGTGGTCGAACCAGGCGCCGCGCACCGGCGGACCCGGCATGGTGCCCAGCCAGGTGAAGTTCACGAATCCCTGATAGGCGGGCACAAAGCCGTAGCGTGGCGTACGCATACCGCGCGATTCGACGCCCACCCACACTTCGTCGAACTGAGGCGACAGGCGCGCGGGGTCGTAGCCGAACTGGTGAAAGCGGTCGTACCACTGCGGATACTTGATAACGACGGTCGCGTGGGGCCGTTGCGCTCGGATGGGTTCCACAAACAGCGGCCCGGCCAGCTCGGCCATCAGGTCTCGCCGGTAGGCGCCCCACGTGCGACTGCCCTTCGCACGCTGCGCAGCCGGACTCTCGTTGGTGGGGGCGAGGAAATCGTCGACGATGAACCGCTCGAACAGCGGGCCCGCCTCCGCCATCACACCGCGCAGTCCCGTCTGGGTCTCGGGGGCCGTCCAGTCGAACCAGCTATACCAGGCCAGGGGCCCCCGCTGACGTGCGCCAAACGATTCGCCCGGCACCGTGGCGATACCACCGCTTACGGCATAGCCGCGCTCTTGGAAGTAGTCGCGCGCGCGGACCAGGGTATCGGGCGCTACGACGTGGCCACCGCGATAGACCTCGAGGTAGATCGCCTGGGCGCCGGTGCGCTCGAGCGGACCCGCCAAATCGTCACGTACCCGTTCGCCGCCGAATTCGCGGGTGACCGTGTGTGCGGTCATGTAGACTGACACGTCGAGCGCCGGCGCCGCGACAGCGTACAGCGCCACCAGCGCCGCAAATAGCGCGGCGCGCCGGGTCATTACGCCGATTGTTCCTGACTGCAGGCGCGTGTCGCCTCTTCTACCGAGGGGTAGATATCGAAGACGCGGGTCATCCGCACCAATTCGAGAAGCGTCTGAACGGGGCGGCCCACGCCGCACAAGACCAGATTGCCCTGCCGCGCCGAGACCGTACGCAAGCAGGAGAGGATGGCCCCAAGGCCGGAGCTATCGACGAACTGCAGGCCCTCCATGTCGAATACGAGGTTGGGGTGGCTTCGGCCCAGTTCGTTCACTTCCTGCTTGAACGGTTTGCTGCATGCGGCATCCAGACTGTCGCCCACAACACGGAACACGGCAACACCATCGCGCACGTCAAATTCGATAGTCTGCAATTTTGTTGGTCCTCCAGCCCTTTTCCAATACCAAGACATTGCGCCCCCACCCGTCCGTTAAGAACTCCACTGTATCAAAACAGTTCTTCAGCAGGTACAAGCCGAATCCGCTGCTCTTCGAGCCGTCAAAGGCAGGCGGTGCAATGCGCTCGGGCTTCCACGCCGGTGCCTCGTCGCTGATGCGCACCGTGAGCATCTGGTCGCTACCCAGCAGGCACACTTCTATGGGCCGGTCGGCCGCCCCCCGATAGCCGTGCCGCGTGATATTGGTCAGCGCTTCCTGCACCCCCAGCACGATCTCATCTCGCTCGCGCGCACCGCACGGTACGTGGTGCGCATCAAGCGCAGTATGCAGCCAGGCGCGCGCATCGCTGATGGCGTTGAGATCGCTGGCGAGCGTGCGTGCCGCGCGCCAGGTATGGCAAGGCTTACCGAGCGGGTCGATTCGCAGCGCGATAGCGGTCAGGTCATCGGTAAATGTAGGGGAACCCGTGTACGTGGCAAGCTTTTGACGCAGCGATTGCACCAAGCCCTCGCACGGCTGCCGGCGATAGGCGGCCGCGAATGCGCGCAGGCGTTCTTCGCCAAACATCTTGCCGTCCGGCGCGCACGCTTCCGTCACGCCATCGCTGTAGATCAGCACCGTGTCACCTGGATTCAGAAACACGATGCGCTCGCGGTATGACTCGTCGGGCAACACGCCAAGCGGCACGTTGTCGCCTTCTACGTAGTATGGCTCGCCGCCCGCGGCCGGACAGATAAGGATGCGGGTGTGGCCGCAATTGACAAAGCGCAGGGTGTGTGCGGCGGTGTCGATACGCAGATAGGCGAAGGTAACGAACGCATCCAGCTCTATCATCCGCGTTGCCAGTTGCTGGTGCAGTTCGGCCACGATTTCGCTGGTCGAAGGTATTGCCTTGCCGCGCCTGGCGTAGCGGCGGGTCAGGGCACGGCTGAGGGCCGACTTGGTGGCGGCCCCCAACAGCGCCGCCGCCACACCCTTGCCCATCACATCGCCCAGGACCACGTCGTGCAGATTGCTGCGTTGCGGTACAGGAATGAACTCGAAGAAGTCGCCATCCACAGTTTGCGACGGCTGACTGTAGGCGGCCACCTCGATTTCGTCGGGCACGTTGTCCGTCGACCCCACGAGGAGCGCGGACTGAATCTCGCTGGCCGTCTGCACCTCGCGGGCGCGCGCGTCGCGCAGTGCGGCCTCGGCCTTGCGCCGTTCGGTGATATCGCGCTGCACGGCCAGATAGTGGGTGACTTGGCCGTGTTCGTTCCGCATGGGCGAGATGCGTATCTCGGCCGTATAGGGCCTGCCATCTTTATGATAGTTCAGCAATTCGCCGACATAGGGCCTGCCCCGTTCGAGTACCGCGCGCAGAAGCCTGCGTTCGGCCATGTCGGAATCCTTGCCCTGCAATACCCGGGGCGATTGGCCAATGACTTCTTCGAGCTGGTAGCCCGTAACCCGGGTAAAGGCGGGATTGGCAAAGACGATGGTGGGGCCGGGGCGATCGAGGTCGCTGGTGGTGATAACGATGGCGTCGTTCGATTGCTCGACGGCGCTGCCCAGCAGCCGCAATTGTTCCGCGGCACGTTGACGCGCCGTCACATCGCGCACGATGCCGGTGTACGTGGGGCCATCCTGCCCGGCGACGATACTTACCGACACTTCAATGTCGAGTTGCCGGCCGTCCTTGTGGCGCCCCACACCGAGTACGGGAAGGACGGTGCCCCTTTTCGACTGTGCGATGGCCGCGCTCAGCAGCTGGGCCGACGCACTGCGCAACTCGGGCACCATGAGCCGGGCAATGGGCGCGCCGATGATTTCGGGAGCGGCGTAGCCAAACATCTGCTCGGCAGCGCGGTTGAAGGTTTGTATCTTGCCATTGCTATCAAGCGTGATGATGGCGTCGCCAGCCGCATCAAGAATCGAACGCATGAAGGCGTTGCTCGCGCGCAAGGCCGCTTCGGTGCGCACGCGGGTGGTCACGTCGCGAAAGCTCCAGACCCGGCCGACGGGACGGCCCTGCAGGCGCTGCGGGTTGG
>CAYMLC010000001.1:17698-25322 GCA_964390765.1 uncultured Nitrospirales bacterium | reverse complement strand
GAGCACCGTTCCGTTGCGCAGGTGGAAAAGGTCGAAGCTTTCGGCATGGGGAGTCGCCTGCAGGCGCTCGAAGCGCTGCGCGGTTCCCGTGCCCTTGACCGTCTCGCGGGTAAGGTGCTGCGTCAGCCGCTCGAAGTCCGAGAGTGGCTGGCCGGCGGGCCAGCCCAGCATCCGCACAATCTGCTGGTTGTGCCACACCACGGCGCCGCCCTCATCCACGGCCACAATGCCCTCGGCCGTCGCGTCGAGGGTGGCGGCCTGCCGCGAGAGCGCGGCCTCCAACGCGTGCTGGGTGCGTGCGCGTTCTTCCACTTCGGCGCGCAGTTGTTTGTCGAAACGCAGGCGCGGCCGCTCGTAGTACCAATAGGCCAGTGGTGCCAGCACCAGCGTGGCGGCGAAGGCCCCCGCGAAAAAGAGGGCTGCGGCGTAGGCCAGCCACGAAGCGGAACTATCGGATTCACTGGTACGGACAAGTGCCGCGCAGAGCGCGAGCACGAACAGCAGCACCAGGCCCGCCCCGGCGACCTTGCGTGCAAAGCCGTGGGCACCCGTCATGCGGGACCCGGCCGCTACGGTCTCGCCCTGCCCGTTTTCTGAGCGCAGACCCTCGTTACCGGGCGCGAACTGCCTGGTTGCCACGCGCTTGTCTCGCCGCTAGAACGCGATGCGCGTATCGACGAAGAAGTAATTGGCGTCGTCGTCGCCACTGCCCCCACTGAACTGCAAACCGTTTCGGTGCAGGAAGCTGCCCTCTTCCAATCCGTCTCCGGTGAAGAGATGCTCGACCCCGATACGCACCCAGAAGTCTTCGCTGTAGGCGTACTTGAGCGAGGCCTTCATGATGGTGCCCAGCTCTTCGTCGGCCTTGAAGGTAATGAAGGGCAGGGCTGCCAGATAGTTCACTTCGCGGCGCGCGATGCTGAACGAGGGCGGTAAATCTGCGGGGTCGACCACGCCGTAGTAGGCGGCCTCGATATTGCCGCTTATCTTCTCGGTGAAGTTCAGGTCCACACCGCCGCGCAGCTGGTAGAAATTCGAGAGGTCTTGTTGGATGTCGAGAATGCTGTTGTAGGCGGTCCCGCTGAACAGACGGTTAAAACCCATGCTGGCTTCGGGGCCCGGCCACGGTGACAGCGCTTCCCAGAAGGGCAGCGCATCGGGGCCACCGCGAAACGGATTGAGCCACTCGAGGAAGGTAACGTCGCGGTTGTCTTCGCCGTCGAAGTAGGCGCCGCCGATGTACGGGCGCGGCTGCCAGCGAACGCTATCGAAGCTATACCCCACTTCCAGATCGGCCGCCCACGAATCGTAACGTGCATCGTTGTCGCCGTAGATGTATTGCCGAAAGAGAAAGCCGGCCGCGTCGGCGTCGCCGGTTTGGTAGGCCAGTTCGAGATCGTAGGTGAAGCCGCGAGTAACACCGTTGGCGCGCAGGCCAAGCGTAATCAGTTGTTTGGTGTCGTAATCGTCCAGCCCAACGAAGTCTTCGATGCGCTCGGCAAGGAGTCCGAACTGCGTATCTTGACGTGCCCGCGCATCGCGCACCCACAAGACATAGGCCGACAGGTCGGCGGGCTCCCAACCGGTGTAGGTACCGTAGACGCCGTAGAAGTCGACGTCGCCATCGGCCTCAATCGGCGACGTCTCGGCCAGCTTGGCAAACCAGGCATCTACCGTGAAATCGCCGGGCGTATACGTGAGGCGCACGGCGTCGAAGCTGAGGCTGAGCGTGGCCGAGATAACGTCGCTCACCAGCCAGCCCTTGCCGAATTTGAGCGGCTGGCGCCCGACCCGCAGGCGCAACGGCTGATCGCCCAGGCGGTCCGCATCGACGTAGGCATGCAGCACTTCAACGTCGTTGTTGCTTACCGCGCGCGAATCGGCACCCGTCACATAATCACTGCGGAAGTCGCGCCCCCACACCTCGAAGGCCTCGAGCGCGATGCGCGCCGACACGTGGTGGGTGAAGTCGGCCTCGGCATAGATTTGCGACTTCTGCTCGACAAAGGAAAGGTCGGGGCCGCGGTCGTCGAAGTCGTAGCGACTGGCGAAATCCCAGGCACCGAGGGCACGCGCCGGTGTCGCGAATACGTAACGGTCGACCGCCGCGCCGCCGGAAGTCGTGTAGTAGGTGCTGGTCCAGTAGCGGCCGCGCAAGCGCAGCAACCCCCCCACTTTCACATGCTGCAGCTCCGCGGCGACCGTGACGCTGGCACACAGGACGAGCAGAAACAGCGTTACCCGAGACATCTTGCTCCCCTTCCACGCGCGCACACGCAATCCCACACACCCTTGGGCGCTTCCGCCGCGCCCGGGCATCAGACCAGCCAGAGAGCGGCCTACTGCTCTTCGCGTACCGCCGTCTGTACCAGCAGTGCTGTTTCGCCACTCGAAAGCACACGGTCGACGTCGAGCAGAATCACCACCTTGTCGCCCAGCTTGCCCATGCCCAGAATGAATTCCGTGTCCACGCTGACACCGAAGCTGGGGGCCGGCTCGATCTGTTCGGCGGCAATGTCGATCACTTCCGAGACTTCATCCACGATGAGGCCCATGGTCACGACATCCTGCCCACTGCCGATCTGCACGACCGTGATGCAGGTGCGCTCTGTGTCTTCGACGGTGTCCAGGTCGAACTTGCGGCGCAGTTCGACGACCGGAATCACCTTGCCGCGCAGGTTGATGACGCCACGCACGAACGCGGGCATACGCGGCACACGCGTGACCTCGAGCAGCCCGATGATCTCCATGACCTTCAGAATCTCGAGCCCATAGACTTCCTCGCCCAGCTTGAAGGTGAGGTACTTGCCCGCTACCGACTGTGCCAATTCCGTCGTCGTCTCGCTCATGGTGGAAACCTCCCGCAGGTGACGTTTATCCATGTGAATGGTACGCGAGGATTGGGAGGGTGACTAGGGGTTTTGAGCCGTTTAACAGAATCTCTACCAAACCTTGGCAGCAGCGCAGTACGGCATCGTCGCCCGACCCGGGTAAGTGGTGCGGCCGCTTTCCAGCCTCGCCAACGCATCGCGTGCAGGCGCGAGCATGGCCGTACAGGGTCCGATGCGCGCGACAGCCGCGGGCGCGCAGCACAAAGAAGGCGATGACGAAGGGAACGATGGCGGCGATCCACCAGCGGTAGGTAACGATGAAGGTGTAGATGTCGCCGATGCTGATGTCCATGGCTGTACTCCAGCGCCTTTCGATTGACGTAGCGGGAGTGGCGGGTCAGGACTCAGGCGGGGGGGGTGTGCCACGCGCGAGGAAGGCGGCCAGCGCGGCGACCAGCCCCAGCACCAGCCCAATGGTCGACATCCCCCTATCTTTGGCAGCCTGACCTGCTTCGCGCACTGCGAGGCCATTATAGATGGCGGCACCCAAGGCGAGCAGGATGACGATATAGGAGAGCATTGGCTGGCCAAAGGCGTTGGCGCCGCGAGGCAACAGATAGGCACCGAAGCAGACCAGCACACTGAACACGAGGCCGCCAATCCACGCGGGATTGCCCTTACCGCCTGAGGCCGTCAACACGCGCGCATTGATGCGGTCGGTCACGTCTTCCGGGCCGGGCGCGGGTGCGGCGTCGCTATCGGAGGCGGGCTCGCGCGCGGGTTCAGGGGGCACCTCTTCGGGAGGCGGCGCGGTTGGCGCGGGCGTTTCGCCCAGTTCAGCCTGCAAGGCGGCAAAGCTGAGGTCTTCTTTCGGCGGCGGTTTGGGCTGGTTTTCTTCGGGCATGTTTCCTCGCTGCTCCCAGTGGGCGCAGGTTATCAAGCGGCCCATGGCCTCGCAAGCTGCCCTGCCCCTACAATGCTCGCTGGCCAACGCGAGAGGAAACCATGGAACAAGCAGAACACTTCGCGGTGCGTATCGCGCTGCTGCAGGATTGGCTGGACGAGCACGCCTACGACGGCGTACTGCTGAACCGGGCCGACAATTTCGGCATGGCGACCGGCGGGCGGCGCAACTATGTGTGGACGCACAGCGACCTGGGCGCGAATGCCTTGTACGTGCCGCGCACGGGCAAGCCCCTTTATGTGGGCAACACGATCGAGTGGCCGCGCCAGCGCGACGAAGAGCTGCACGGGTTAGACCTGGACGCGCTGACCTACGACTGGTTCGAGCGCACACCGGCGGCGGCGGTGCGCGAGCGCTTCAGCGGGCACCTGGTGTCGGACGACGGCAGCCTGGGCGCCAACGTGCACGGTGCCCTGGCCCCGCTGCGGGCCGCCCTGACGCCTGTCGAGTGTGCGCGTTATCGCGCGCTGGGTACGCTGGCAGCCGAGGCGATGGAGCAGACCCTGCGCAGCGTGTGGGCGGGCGATACGGAGGCGGGCATCGCAGCGCGCCTGAAGGCGGCGGGGGCGGCGCGCAATTGCGAGGTGCCGGTGGCGCTCGTGGCGGCCGACGGGCGCATCGCGCGCTACCGCCATCCCCTGCCCACCGTGGCGCCACTGGCGGCGCCGGGTCGGGGCGAGGCCACGGTAGAGCGCTACGTGATGGTCGTAGGCTGCTTCCTGCGCGAGGGACTGGTGGTCTCGCTAACGCGCTTTGCCCAGGTGGGTGAATGGCCCGCGGGCATTGAAGACGCCATGCGTCGCATTGCGGTAGTGGATGCTACGTTTCAGGCGGCGACCCAGCCCGGCCACACGCTGGGCGAGGTCTTTGCGCGCGGGCAGCAGGCCTATGCGGAGAACGGCTTTGCCGAAGACGAGTGGCGCAACCATCACCAGGGCGGGGCCACGGGCTACGCGGGGCGCACGTGCAAGGGGGCACCGGGCGAGGCCTTTCCCGTGTTGCAGCGCGCACGGGCCGAGCGCCTGGCCGAGCGCCTGGGGCGTGCGGTACCGCTGAGCGCGGCCTTTGCGTGGAACCCGAGTGCGCCGGGCGTGAAATCCGAAGATACTTTTCTACTACACGCCGACGGCAGCCAGGAAATTCTCACCCGCACCCCGGCGCTTCCGGCGTGGGACCTGTCGGGTTTCTCGCTACCCGCAGACCTGACACGTTCGCGGGCATGGGTAGCAAAAAAATTGTAATTCAAATTACAAATTAAAGGCGTACACGATGTCGCCATAGCCCCGCGAGAATCCAGTTTCTTGCATTAAACAATCCCTCAAGCCCAGTATCTGTCCACTAATATCGGGTTTTCCCCACCTTATCCACCAGTGTGTGCTATACTTTGAAGGGGTCAGGGTGGTGATGGTGTGCCGCCCTGGCCATCGTAGCATTGACTTGGGGTTTTGCCGGCCTGCGCCAGCGGCCGCGGCATGAAGTGGAGGAGCCCGCGATCCGCCGCCGCTTCCTAGATAACCTGAGCCTGCGCCAGAAACTGTTTCTGATGGTGCTGGTGCCGACCATTTCGGTGTTGCTGCTGGCGTGCAGCATGCTGGCGCTGTTCGATTTGGTTTCGTTGCAGCAGTCGCTGCGCGACGAAATGAACCTGTCGGCCGCACTGACAGCGGATCGTCTGGCGCAGCCACTGCTTGCCGGCCAATACGATCGGCTGGAAGAGACGCTGCGCATGATGCAGCGCAATCCGCACATCCGGGCGGCGGCCCTGTATGGGCCACCACCGGATGGCACGCTGCTGGCCGCGTACCGTCCCGACGACAGCGACTATGCCTTCGCACCGAGCGTACACCTGCGCGCACCCAGCGCGAGTCCGCTGTCGGTACAGGTGCTGCACCCGCTCGAAGCGCTGGGGCAGATTAAGGGCACGCTGTACGTGGAGGCCGACCCGGCCCTGATCTGGACGCGGCTGGGCATCTACTTCGTGGGGGTGGCGATCGTGCTGTGCCTGTGCACGATGGCGGCGCTGGTGCTGACGGAGCGCATGGAAAAGATAGTGCGCGAGCCGGTGCAGCAGTTGACGATGTTGATGCGCCTGATAGCTGAACAGCGCGACTACAGCATGCGCGCGGTAAAGCGCGGTGACGATGAACTGGGGCAGCTGGTTGAGCAGTTCAACGACATGCTGTCGCGCATTGAACGGCGCGATGCCGCCCTGCAAGAGGCACAGGCTGAATTGGAAGTGCGCGTGGACCAGCGCACGCGCCAACTGCAGAAGGAGGTGGCGGAGCACAAACAGACGACCAGCCAGTTGCAGAGCGAAGTGGCCGAGCGCCAGCGCGCGGAACGCGAAGCCACGGCCGCCAAGGAGTCGGCGGAAGCGGCAAGCCGCTCGAAGAGCGACTTCCTGGCCACCATGAGCCACGAGATTCGCACGCCGATGAATGGCGTGATCGGCATGACGGAACTGCTGCAGGCCACGGAGCTGTCACCCACGCAGCAGCGTTATGTGGACGCGATAAGCCGTTCGGGCCGTGACCTGTTGAAGGTCGTGGGCGATGTGCTGGATTACTCGAAAGTCGAGGCGGGACAACTCGCCATCGAGCCGATGCCGTTTGACCTGCAGGTCGCGTGTGAAGACGTGACAGAATTGATGTCGCCGCGCGCACGCGAGAAGGGCATCTCGCTGCTGATGCGCTATGCGCCCGATGTACCACGGCGTGCGGTTGGCGACGCGTCGCGCATCCGCCAGGTGCTGACAAATCTGATCAGCAACGCAATCAAGTTCACGCACGAGGGCCACGTATTCTTGAACGTCGAACTGGCGGGCAGGACGTCGCAGCGGGCGGCGTTGCGCTTCAGTGTCGAAGACACGGGCATTGGCACGCCACGCGAGAAATTGCAGCGCATCTTCGGCAAGTACGAACAGGCCGACCTGGCGGTGGCGCGCGAGTATGGCGGCACCGGCCTGGGACTGGCCATATCCAAGCACCTGGTGGAGTTGATGGGCGGGTCCATCGGCGCGACCAGCGAACCCGGGGTGGGTTCGCGCTTCTCGTTCACGCTCGTGCTCGAACGCGACCGCACGGTGCCGCCCCCCATCCAGACCAAGGTGTCCCTGGCCGGCGTGCGCGTGCTGGTGGCTGACCACAGCAGCATCAACCGGCAGGTCCTGAGCGAGCAACTGCAGAGCTGGTCGATGCGCACCGAGGTGGCCAATTCCAGCGCCGACGCCATTGAGAAACTGCACGCTGCGGCCAAGCAGGGTACGCCGTTCGACATTGCGCTGATCGACGAGCAGATGCCGGCGGTGCAGGGCGAATCGCTGGGCCGCACCATCAAGTCGGACGCCACCATCGCCGACACGCTGCTGGTGCTGCTGACCGCGTTCGGGCAGCGCGGCGACGCCGAGCGCATGCGCGAATTGGGCTTTGCGGCCTATCTGACGCGGCCGGTACGGCAGAGTGAGTTGATGGACGCACTGGCGGCGCTGTGGCATGCGCACCTGAATGGCGAGGATGCGGGCCTGATTACCCGGTACACCGTGGCCGAGAGCCGTGCGGCTTCGGGCCGGCAACGCGAGCGCGTGCCGCTCAACCTGCGCGTGCTGGTGGCCGAGGACAACCCGGTCAACCAACAGGTGGCGCTGGAACTGCTCACCAGTTTCGGGTGTGTGACGGTGCTGGCGGAAAACGGCCGCGAGGCAATCCAGATTCTGGCACACGAGCATTTCGATGCGGTGCTGATGGACTGCCGGATGCCGGAAATGGACGGCTACGAGGCGACCCGGCAGTGGCGTTCAATCGAGGCCGAGCGCGAAAACGGGCGTGTTCCC
>CAYMLC010000001.1:4915-17688 GCA_964390765.1 uncultured Nitrospirales bacterium | reverse complement strand
TTATCGCCATGACCGCGCATGCGATGCGTGGCGACCGCGAGCGCTGCCTGGCCGCGGGCATGGACGGCTACGTGGCCAAGCCGGTCGATGCGATGGCGCTGTACACGGCGCTGCGCGATCGCTTCAGCCGCCCAGCGCCCCAGGGTGGCGCCCACCACGAAGCGCCGGCCGTCGTGCTGGCGGCCGCAACGGCAACGCCCCCGCCGGGCAAGGCGCCCGTACTCGATCTCGACCAGGCTTTCCAGGTAACCGGCGGACGCGCCGACACCTTCCAGCGGGTACGCGATGTCTTTCTCACGCACATGCCGAACCGCATTCAGGAGCTTGACGGTGCGGTACAACGCGGCGACCGCGGCGAGACCCATCGCCTGGCGCACTCGATACAGGGTGCGGCGGCGTCGCTGGGCGGGCAGGCCCTGCGCGAAGCCGCGCTGCTACTCGAGCGACATGCGGCAGACGCGACCCCTGAAGAACTGCGCGACGAGGTGGTGAAGGTGCAGCAGGCCTTTGCCGAATTGGAAACGGCGCTGCGCGAGGTGTCTGCCGCGACGTTGTGGCCGGAAGCGCCGGCCCCCTCTACCACGCAGGCGACGCGCTAGGGCACGACGTCAGCAGCCACAGTCCGTCTGGTAGCCATCGCGCTGCCACCATTCGATGCCGCCCTGCAGTTCCTTGACCCGAAAGTCGAGCCGCGCCAGATTCAGCGCACCCTTGGTCGAAGCATTGCAGCCGATACCATCGCAATAGGTGACGTAGAGCGGGGCACGGTCGTAGGGGGCCATCGCCTGCTCGCTCATTTCGCGGTGCGGAATATTGATGGCGCCGGGCAGGTGCGCGGCCGCATAGGCCTGCGGCGCACGCGTATCGACCACCACGATCGCCTCTCCCGCCTCGCGCGCCGCATTCAGGTCCCAGGCGTCGATTTCATACGCGAGTTTGGCCTCGTAGAACGCGGTCTGACTGAGCAGAGGTGTACTCCTTTTGAAAGCCCCCGGCGCCAGGCGCACGCCGCCCCCAGTGGCCGGTGCGCGTGACATCCGGTATAGCTTTCCCCAGCGCTAACGCAATGCTAAGATTCGCGGCAATCCAAAGCGGCGTATCGCCGGGCGGGGCCGGGCGGTGCGGCATGACGCCGCAGGGGTGGGCAGCAATGGAAGAATCGGCGTATCTGAAAGAGTTGTCGGTCAAGCCGCTGGGCACGCGGCTGTGGGGCTATTGGAAGCTGGCGGGACCGGGCTACCTGCAAAGCGCGATGACGCTGGGCGGTGGCTCTGTGGCCTCGAGCGTACTGATGGGCTCGCTACTGGGCTATGACCTGCTGTGGGTGCAGCCGGTCGCGATCATCCTCGGCATCGCCGTGCTGGCGGCGGTAGCCAAGCAGACCACGACGACGGAGGAGAAACCTTACACCGCCTTCTGGAACCGGCTGCACCCGGCCCTCGCGATTCTGTGGGCGGTCAGCGCGATGGTGGCCACGGTTCTGTGGCATATCCCGCAGTACTCGCTTACCGCCAACGGGGTCATAGAACTGGCGCTGGGCGCCGGCATAGACCTGAACAGCGGGGCCGGCCGCTGGGGCATTGGCGTTGTGGTGCTCGTGTGCGCCAGCGCCATGGTCTATCTCTACAGCATCGGGGCGCGCGGCCTGAAGCTCTATGAGAACGGCGTGAAGGTGCTGGTGTGGGCCATTGTGGTGGCATTCGCTGTCGTGGCCTTCTCGACCGGCGTCGATTGGGGGCGGCTGTTCTTCGGCATCACCGGTATCAGCTTCCTGCAGAACTACGTGTTCAGCGGTGCCGGCGTACCGGGCGAAGTCGTGGTCCCGATTGTGGGCGGCATCGCGGCGGCCGTGGGCATCAATATGGTCTTCCTTTACCCCTACTCGCTGTTGAACAAGAAGTGGGGCCCCGACCACAAGGAACTCGCATACTTCGACCTGGCCAGCGGCATGGCGGTGCCCTTCGTCATTGCGACCGGCCTGATGATGATTGCCGTGGCCAACAGCATCGGGCCCGAGCCCGGGCAAGTGGGCGAAAGTGCGCGCGACATTCGCGGCATTATCCCCGTGCTCGAGCAGACGATGCCCGGCTGGATGGCACAGCTGCTGCTCGGCGTGGGCATGACGGCCATCGGCTTTTCCACCATCATCACGCATATGCTGGCGGCGGGCTTCATCGGCTGCGAACTGTTCAACGTCGACTACCGCGGGCGCGCCAAGTGGTTCTTTGCGCTCGTGCCGGCCGTGGGCATTGTCGGGGTCACGATTCCGTTTCCCTGGTGGGCGGGTGTCACGGCCTCGAGCCTGGCGGCCTGCCTCATGCCGGCCGCGGTGGTCGGCTTTATTCTGTTGTTGAACATGCGCAGCTACATGAAAGACGAAACACCCGCCGGTACCGCGCGCATCGCCTGGAACGCGATTCTCATCGTTGCCGTGCTGGTGCTGACAGTGGCCGGCATTCAGGGCCTGCGTAAAAACCTGGCGACACTGCAGCAGCAACTGGCACCCACCGAGGCCGAGGCGCGCGAAGCGGCGCCCGCCGATGAGACGGCGGTGGTACGCATCGAACGGTCGCATGCCGCAATGGGCGCCGAGTTCAGCTTCGTGGTGTATGCCGATGCCGACGACGACCCGGCAGCGCTTCAGGCCGCCATGGAGGAGGCCTTTGCCGCGATCGACAGCCTCGAGGGGCGCATCAGCACGTGGCAGCCGCAGAGCAACACCAGCCTGATCAATCGCACCGCGCATCTGGAACCGGTGCGCGCCGACCTCGACGTGTGGCGCCTGCTGCGCAAGGCGGAGGTGCTCTACGAAGCAACCGGCGGCGCCTTCGATGTGACGGTGGGGCCCCTGGTCGAAGCGTATGGCATTTACACGGGGGCCCCCGCCGTGCCCGATGCCGGCGCGCTGGCGGACGCGTTGGGCCGCACGGGCTTCGACAAGCTGAAGCTGGATGCCGAAGCGATGACGGTCGCCTTTGAGGTGCCGGGGATGCGACTGGATTTTGGTGGACTCGGCAAGGGCCTGGCGCTGGACCGTGCCGCGCGGGTGCTGCGCGATGGCGGGGTGACTTCGGCGCTGCTGAACGGCGGCACCAGCACCATCCTGGCAATTGGGGCACCGCCCGCAAAAACCGCATGGACTGTAGAAGTGGGTTCGTCGTATACTGGCCGCGAGCAAGGGGTTGCGCAGGTTGCCCTGCGCGACGCCGCCCTGTCGACGAGCGAGGCGTATCGCGAATTGCCGGAACCGGGCGAAGCTGCGCATAGTCATATTTTTGACCCGCGCACCGGCGAACCGGTAGACGGCTGGTTGAGTGCGACGGCCGTGGCGCCGACGGGCCTGGAAAGCGATGCGTTGAGCACCGTGTTCTATATATTGGACGAGGCGGGCACGCGGCAATATTGCGCGGCCAACCCGGAAACTGGAGCGGTGTTGCTGGCCTTGGCCGACGGCGAAGCGGCAGCCACTGTGATCAATCTAGACGGCGTGACCGTCTTGGACGACGAGAGGACCGAAACATGAGCGACGCGAAGCAGCCCGCGGGCGGGGTGTCCCGCCGCAATTTCATGAAGACGGCCGGCACGGCGGCGGCCGGGGTAACGATTGCCACCAAGTTCTCGCCGTTTGCCTACGCGGCCAACGAGAAGCTGCGCGTGGCGTGCATCGGTACGGGTGGCCAGGGCACGCACCACATTCGCGACGGCCTGAGCGGCACGCCCGACCTCGTAATCACAGCGGTGTGTGACGTGTTTGAGCCGCACCAGAAAGCCGCGCGCATCTACTCGATGATCAGCAACGCCGGCATCGCGCTGCCGCCGGGCACCGCACCGGGCGACCTGGACGCTGAACAGAAGGCCAAGGCCAAGGCAGCCGTGGCGCCGAATGTCTATTACGACTACAAGGAAATGCTGGCGCAGGAAGAGTTGGACGCGGTCATTATCTCGACGCCGCTGCACCTGCACGCCCAGATGACGCTGGACTGCTTGGACGCGGGCAAGTATGTATTCTGCGAGAAGACGATGACGCAGACGCTGGACGAGTCGCGCGCCATCGTGGAGAAGTGCCACGAGAAGGGGCTGTTTTGCGCGGTCGGCCACCAGCGCCGCTACGACCCCCGCTACAACCTGGCGATGTACCTGGTGTTCAACCAGTATCAGTTGGGCCGCATCAACCATATTCAGACGCAGTGGCACCGCAACCACTATTGGCGGCGCCAGGTGCCGATGGACTACGAGCTGAGCGAGCGTGAGGCGCAGTACATCGAAGACCTGGAGCACCACCTGAACTGGCGCATGTACGAAGAGATTTCGGGCGGCCTGTTCACCGAGCTGGCCACGCACCAGACGGACGTGGCGAACTGGTTCATGATGGGTGTGCCCAGCCGCGTGTTTGCTTCCGGCGGCATCGACTATTGGCGCGACGGCCGCCAAGTGGACGACAACATCTCGATTTCTTACGTCTATACGCAGGAGCCGAGCGACCCGGGCTTCACGACGATCGACAAGCGCAGCCGCCGCCAGAGCATCTCGCAGATCAACAAGGGATATAAGGTGCGGCATGAGCACAGCAACATCCTCGCGAATGCGCACGGCAGCGCGCGGGAAGTCTTGCAGGGCGACTACGGCACGCTGATCCTGAGCGAGTTGCCGAACGTGAAATGCGTGATGTACGCCGAGAACGCGATCAGCCAGAACATGGAAGCGAAGCCGGGCGAAGACGACTCGGTCGTGAGTGGCGGTTCGCGCTATGCCACGCCAGAAGAGTTGCTGCAGGGCGTGCCGCTGGTGGGCAATGGCACGCGCGAGACCAGCGATGTGTATCAGTTCCGTGCGTTTGCCAAGGGTATCCGCGAGGGGAAGGCGCCGCGCAACAATGAAATGGTGGGCCTGACCACGACCATTACCGCGCTGGCCGCCATGGAATCGCGCAAGACCGGGCAACCGGTGGATATCCCGCGTGAGCAGTGGGCCTTCAACTTCGACACGCCCAGCTTCTACGACTACGAGTGGGACCCTGAGCAGCAGAATCCGGACCCGGCGTCGTTGAACACGCCGCAGGGCACGCCGGCACAGCCTGAACCCAATACGGAAGACACGGCCACTTCGAACTACTGAGCGGCCTGAAGCGTTGAGCCCATCGGGCGCACGGAGCAGCGGCTGCGTGCGCCCGTTTCCTTTGGCGCGCTATACTCGTGTGCAGGCAAAACACCAACCGCGCAGCACCGCAATTGGGGCAGGCGCGTTTTCAACGATAGGAGAATCCAAGTCATGCAGGTTGTGCGCCTATTGACCCTGTTGGGGCTGGCCGTGGTGGTGGCCCTCGGCACCGGCTGTAACAACCAGCCGCCGGAAGACGTGCAGCAAATGGAAGTGATCGAGGACGACGAAAGCGAAGCGGCGCCCGAGGATAAGGCCGAGGGCAGCGCGCCGGCGGAAGAGACGCCAGCGGAAGCGGCGCCAGCGGAAGAAGCCGCCGGGGAGAAGCCGGAGGGCAGTGCCCCGGCTGAGGAGGCGTCGGCTGAGGAAGCGCCGGCTGAGGAAGCGCCGGCTGAGGAAGCGCCGGCCATGGCCGAAGCGAGCGAAACGGTGACCTATGTTATCGAGCCCAATATGGAGAGTGAGCTGCTGTGGACGGGCTACAAGACCACGGGCAGCCGTGAGGGTGGCTTTGCCGATTTCAGCGGCACGGTGACGGTTCCTGGCGGCGATATCACCCAGGGCAGCATTGCGCTCGAGGTGAATTTGCCTTCGCTGTTCAGCGATTCGCGCATCCTTACGGGTCAGTTGAAAGGCGACGACTGGTTCGAGATTGCCAAGTACGCGACGGCCACATTTAACTCGGAGAAGATTGAAGAGACGGACGACGGTTACCGGGTGGTAGGCGAGATGGCGATGCACGGCATCACCAAGAAGATCGCGTTTCCGGCGCAGATTGAAGTGACCGAGGACGAGCTTACCGCCTCTTCCGAATTCACGCTGCTGCGCAGCCTGTGGGGTATCGACGCGCAGGGCTACGAAGACCAGCTGATCCGCGACGACGTACTGATCCGGTTCAACATCAGCGCGCCTGCACAAGAAGCCGAAGCCGACGCCGCAGCGTGATGCCGCACGCCGCAGCGCGTTGACCGATCGGCGCGCGCGTTGGTATTCTACCATTTCATTCAGGGCGATTAGCTCAGGTGGTTAGAGTGCCACGTTGACATCGTGGAGGTCACTGGTTCGAGCCCAGTATCGCCCACCATCTACCGATTCCGTTCGCCCCGTTGCGCCCGCGCAGCGGGGCGTTACTTTTTGCCGGCGTACCGAACGGCTCGGGTTTAGCGAAAACCTGGTTTACGGAACGGCCTGGCTGTCTGCCTGTTGGGCCTCTCGGTCCGGCACGAGTCCTCGCTTCCGGCAGCGCTGCACCACCTCGGCCGCGAAATCGCGATAGCGCTTCGCAAACGCCCCAGAATATTTGGCGTTGAAGCTGGGAAATTGTGCATCGCTATCCGTCGCGCTCGTGATTGCTGTTGAGTTCGGGATGATGGTGTTGAAGGGGCTCGGCAGGCTGGTCAATCGTGAATCGCGTTTCTGCGCCAGGTTGAGCATCTCACGATGCACGCGATTCTGCTCGCGGTAGAGGGTCCAGAGCGTGCCCAGTGCCTCGATGCGCATGTTCATACGGCGCAGCCGCTCGAGCAAGTAGAGCGAACCCCGGACGGAGAGGCGGTCAGGGACGCTGGGCACAATGAAGGTATCGGCGCAATTGAGCAGAAACCGGACCTGCAGCGGAATGCTGGGTGGACAGTCGATGATGGTGTAATGGAAATGGGTCGTCAGCCAGCGCTTGAACATGCGCCGGCGCTTGGCAAGGATGCGTTGCCATTCTTCAGTGCTGTGAAAGCCCCGTTTCGCTTTGGCCATGTTGGTGGAGAAGTCGTCGATTCGAATGGAGCATGGCACGACCGAGAGATTCTCGAGTCCACCACCGATGTTTGAGGCGTTGGGCAGCACGTAGTTGTTGAACTGCTCGGCAGCAAATTCTTCTTCCAGCATGCTCCCCAGCAAATCGTGCAGGGTGATGCGCCTGGATTCGCACGCAAACATACGCTGCTCACCGAGCACCAGCTCGCCTGCCATGCACTGATGGTCGGCATCGATGAGCAGTGTTCGGTACCCACGGTCCGCCAGGCACTCGGCCAAGGCGACCGCATTGGTGGTCTTTGCGACACCACCCTTCAGATTCGAAAAGAGAATGATAGGCACTTGGACGCTCCCCACGAGTACTTCCGATGCGCGCTGAGAACTATGGCAGGGAGTGTGGTGGGTCGGCGCGGGGCGCCGCAAGTGCGTGCTTCGTCAGCAGAGGCCGCCGCTCTTCCCACGCTTTTTCTGGATGCGGGCGAGGCGTTTATCGAGGGCGGCGATTTCTTCGTGGTGCAGGCCGTGGCGGTGGTGGTCACGGACGAGGCGGTCGCGGGCGGCGGTGCAGATGGCCTCGGCCTGGGCGAGGTTGCGGGTGCGGTGCTCGTGGTGTTTGGCCAGTTCGAGGGCGGCGTGCAGGTTGCCGGGGCATTCACGCAGCAGCAGGGTCAGCGTGTCTTCGTAGGGGGTCCACTCGTCGAGCCGCTTGTAGGCGTTGGCCAGGAGTTCGAGGCACTCGCGACGCAGCTCGCCGGCGTCGTCGTGGGCTTCGAGGTACCGGCGCGCGGCGTCGGCCGCTTTCTCCCACTGCTTCTGGCGTGTATGCAGGCGCACCAGGCTGAGGCGGTCGTGCGCATTGTCGGCGCCGCCATCTTCGCGGGCGAGGCGCGCGGCGATGAGGCCGGTGAGCGCGGCGAGCGACACGATGTCGTTGCGGTGGTGGTAGAACACGGGCTGCAGCGGGCGGGCATCCCGGCTGCGCAGGTAGTCGAAGTAGCGCTGCGGTATCTGGTGACTGGGCACATCGCCGGTGCGCTCGAAGCCAAGGATATGCCGTTCGACATTGCCGAGGCTGCAATCGCGCAGACGCGCTTTCCACAGGCGGCGCGCGGCATGCACGAGGTCGTAGTGCAGGACGGCATCGAGCGCGAAGGGCACCCGGTTCTGGATGAAGCGCGTGCGCATGAGCGGCACATCAAAGCTCTTGGAATTGTAGCCGACGACGCAATCGTGGTCGCGGAAGAGTTGGCCCAGATAGCCGAGCATCGGCTCTTCATCGTCGTAGTCGCGCATGAAGCACTGGTCGACCACGAAGTCGTCGCCCTGGAAGTAACCGGCGCCGATGAGAAAGGCGACGGTGCCCGTGCCCCCGGCGAGGCCGATGGTCTCCGTATCGACAAACAAAGTGCGGCGCGGATCGAAGTCGATGAGTTCTTCATCGCACGCGCTGAGTGCAATGGTCTCTCCCCCACTCTCAAGTGCGGCGCCGACGGGCGCGGCGCCCTGCTGAAACTCGGGCGGATAGACATTGCGCACGAGGTAGAAACCGAAGTCGCCATTGCCATGTATCTCGCCCGGCACCACGCGCTCGATCTCGTAGTCACCGGCGGCGCGGCGCTCGTCGATTTCGGCCTTGCGCTGCACCCACTGGTTGCCGGTCATGATGCCCTTCTGGCACATCAGGAGGTCGAGCCGCTGGCGCAGGTCGCTCACGCTACATCCTCGCGCTTGTGTGGCAAGAGAGGCGTGGGCGCAGCCGGCTGAAGTGGCTGCACCGCGAGGCCGCGGCTGAGCCGGGCGAGCAACAGGGCGCCCGGCTTGCCGTGGGTGCCGGCCTCGAGCGCAGTGCCCACACAACTGGGGCAGCCCTCGCGGCAGTGGCACCCGGACAACAGCGAGATGGCCGCCTCGAGCAGGCGGTCGTGGTGATAGTAGAGCTTCTCCGAGAAACCCACGCCGCCCGGATACGACTCGTAGAGATAGATGGTAGGCAGCTGTGTAAAGGGCGCACGCAGCATGGCCATGGCGCGAATATCTGTGGGGTCGCACATGACCTGCACGGGCGACACCTGCCGCAGTGTATTGGCCAGCGCGTTCAGCGCTTCCCCCAGTTCCTGCTGCTTCAGGTTATAGCGCTCGCCCAGGTCGCCCGGATACTCGAGCCAGTAACCGGTGGTGTGCATGGTGGTTTCGGGCAGATGAATCTCGCCCCAGCCCACGTTCTCGTGCGTGCCGAACTTGATCTTCTTGTAGATACTCGGCAGCCACGTCACGCTGACCTCGCCCCAGCGCTTGGCTGCGGGTCCCGCTTCCGCTTCGGCAAAGGTCTCGATTTCCTTCAGGTCCACCTTCAGCTGTGCGTCGGTGTAATAGTCGACATCGACCGGGCGCGCATAGGCCTTGCGGTCTTCCAGGTCAAGTTCGTCGATGGTGTATTGCTGCGTCTGATGCAGGTAGATGGCGTTCTGATAGACCTCGACCGGCGCCGCGAAGTAGTCGACCTCACCGATGACACGGCCATTGTCCGACGTGTCGAGGATCACCACATTGCCGGGGGCTGCCGTGCGCAGGCTGATTTCTTCTGCGGGATAACTCTCGGAGCTCCAGTGCCACTTGTTGCGCACCTTGCGCAGCACACGCTGGTCCACCAGGTAGTCCAGCATCTCGGCGGTGGAGGCGGGGTCGGGGCCAAATGCCTCGCCCTCGACAAAGGGCAGTTCGAAGGCCGCGCACTTCAGGTGGCTCATCACGACGACGAGATTGTTCGGGTCGATGGTCGCATGTTCCGGCGCCTGCTCGAAGAAGTACTCGGGGTGGCAGATGATGTACTGGTCGAGCGGCGCACTGGACGCGACCAGCACGACGAGGCTGAGGTTGTTCTTGCGGCCGGCGCGACCCGCCTGCTGCCAGGTGCTGGCGACGCTGCCGGCGTAGCCGGTCATGACGCACACGTCGAGCGAACCGATGTCGATGCCCAGTTCGAGCGCGTTGGTGCTGATGACCGCCATCACCTCGCCCTGGCGCAGGCCCTGCTCGATGGCGCGCCGCTCGGTCGGCAGATAGCCCCCGCGATAGCCGCGCACCAGTTGGTGTGACTTGCCGCGCTTGCGCACGGCCTCCTTGAGATAGGTGGTCAGAATCTCGACGCGCAACCGCGAGCGGGCAAACACAATCGACTGCACCCGGCGGTCGAGAAACTGCAGCGCGATGCGCGCCGCCTCTTTTACTGCGCTGCGGCGGATGCCCAACTCCTGGTTCACCACTTCGGGATTGTAGAAGAGAAAGTGCTTCTCCCCCGCTGGCGCGCCATTGTTATTGACGAGCGTAAACGGCGCCCCCACCATGAGTTCGGCCAACTCTTTCGGATTGGCAATGGTGGCGCTGCAACAGATGAACTGTGGGTCGCTGCCGTAGAACTGGCAGATGCGGCGCAGGCGCCGCAGCACGTTGGCCAGATGACTGCCGAATACGCCGCGATAGTGGTGAATCTCGTCGATCACCACGTACTTCAGATTCTCGAATAGGCGTATCCAGATGGTGTGATGCGGCAGGATGCCCGTGTGCAGCATGTCGGGGTTCGTCACCACGATGTGCCCGGCACTGCGCACGGCCTTGCGCGCCGAGGCAGGCGTGTCGCCGTCGAAGGTGTAGGTGCCGATCTTCACTTCGAGCTCGTCGATGGTGTCCTTCAACTCTTGCATCTGGTCCTGCGAAAGCGCCTTGGTGGGAAAGAGGTAGAGCGCGCGCGCCTTCTCATCGGCCAGGATGCGATTGAGTACCGGCAGGTTGTAGCAGAGCGTCTTGCCCGAAGCTGTGGGCGTGACCACGCACACGTTGTCGCCGCGCAATGCGGCCTCGACGGCTTCCGCCTGGTGCGTATAGAGCTGCTCGATACCGCGCTTCTGGAAGCCTTCAATCAACCGCGGGTGCAGCGCTTCGGGGTAGGCAGCATGGCGGGCGGGCCGCTCGGCGATGGTGTGCCACGCGGTGAGGTTCCGCTTGAAGTCGGCATCCTGCTTGAGCCGGTCAACGATTTGCGCTACGTTCATGGCACTCCCCACGTGACCGCAAGTCTGAATATATCATCAGTCCTCTTGCCCGCGCAAGGCGTGTAAGGCATTCTTGACCTCACCGCGCCCGCGGCCGGCACAGAAGACGGCTACACCGTGGGTCCCGCCGCATAGGCGGGTCGCCGTGTTGGTGGTCTGTTGGTTATGCTACGGTCTTAACCGAAAGGCCGCCAAATGCGCTTCACGCGTCTTCTCAGCTTCCCCTGTGTTCTGAGCTACCGTTGTCTTCTGGCGGCGGCGCTTTCGGCTACGCCTCTGCTGGCCTTGTGCGCTGCGGCCGACACCGCGCTATCGACCATTGGTCCGGGCTATGCGCGCAACAGCATCAACACGGTGATCTTCCGCAAGAACGCGCTGGCCACGTTCGGGGACACGCAGTACGCGGCGTACTACGCGCCGAGCGGCAAGGTGGTCTTGGCCAAGCGCACGCTGGGCTCTGACGATTGGACGGTGCGGCACACGCGGCACCGGGGCGCGTTAAACGACGCGCACAATTCGATCAGCCTGATGGTCGATGGCGCGGGTGTGCTGCACATGGCGTGGAACCACCACTCGGTGCCGTTGCACTACGCGCGCGGCGAGGCGCCCGGCTCGCTGTCGCTCAGCGATCGTCTGCCGATGACCGGCGACGAAACGGTGGTCACCTATCCCGAGTTTTACCGCCAGCCGAACGGCGACTTGCTGTTCTTCTTCCGGCAGGGCCACAGCGGCGATGGCGACCTGGTATTGAACCGCTACGACGTCCAGACGGAAACATGGTCGCGGGTGTACACGGGGCTGCTCGATGGAGAGGGCCAGCGCAATGCCTATTGGCAGGCCACCATCGATGGGGCGGGCACGCTGCATCTCTCGTGGGTCTGGCGCGAGACCGGCGACGTGGCGACGAACCACGATATCTGTTATGCGCGTTCGCGCGACGGCGGCGTGACGTGGGAACGGAGCGATGGCACGGTGCAGCCCCTGCCGATAACAGCGGGCAATGCCGAGTATGCGGCTCGGATACCGCAAGGCAGTGCGTTGATGAACCAGACGGCGATGTGTGCCGATGGCGACGGCAACCCCTACATCTCCAATTATTGGCGTCCGGCCGAGGGCGGCGTGCCGCAGTATCATCTGGTGTTTCACGATGGGGAACAGTGGCAGGTGAGCCAGGTGACCGAGCGGACGATGGACTTCGATCTGAGCGGCGGCGGCACGAAGCGCGTGCCGATATCGCGGCCGCAGATCGTGGCGGACAACCGGGGGGATACGCCGCGCGCCTACATGCTCTTTCGGGATGCCGAACGCGGCCACCGCGTGAGCGTGTCGATCTGTGAAGACCTGCGCGCGCCGGCGTGGCGTTTCCTCAACCTGACGGACTTTCCGGTCGACCAGTGGGAGCCATCCTACGATACGACTCTGTGGGAGGCACGTCACGAGCTGCATGTGTTCGTGCAGCGCGTGGGCCAGGGCGACCACGAGACACTGCAGGATTATCCGCCGACGCCGGTGTCGGTATTGGCGTGGACCCCGTAACCCTTCGGCAGCTGGCAGGTAGGATGCTTGACGGCTGCCGCCTCGGGTACTAGTCTGCTGCGGGAGGTGAGCGCGCTGTGATTCTGTACAGTGGGGGTAGCCGGACCGTATTGGTCGTAGACGACGAGGAAGGGGTGCGTCTGTTCGTGCGTGCAATCATGGAGCAAGAGGGCTGGGTGGTGGACGAGGCCGCCAACGGCGACGAAGCGCTCGACCAAGTCGCGGCACGGGCGCCCGACCTGGTCATCCTGGATCTCGATATGCCGGTGCTCGATGGCTTCC
>CAYMLC010000001.1:1038-4905 GCA_964390765.1 uncultured Nitrospirales bacterium | reverse complement strand
GGCTTCCAGACCTTCTCCCGGCTGCGCGACGACCCGCTGACGACGGACATTCCCATCATCGTGCTGACCGGGGTGAACGAGGGTAAGGGTGGTGCGGGCTATGACGCGGAGTCGCTCGAGCTGGCATTCGACCAGCGGCGGCCCGAGGGCTTTGTGGAGAAGCCGGTCGATGCCGCCTTTCTGCGCCAGAGCGTATTCGGGGCGCTGGGCTGATGAACGCATACGAACTGGTGCTGCGCGAATCCAGCGGGGTTGGGCGGCGCTACCGCGTGACGCCGGACGGGTTGCTGATTGGCCGCGGGGCAGACAACGACATCTGCCTGGCCGACGGCAAGGTATCGCGCACGCACGCCCGCGTCTATATCGAAGGCGACGGCCTGTACGTGCGCGACCTGGAATCGCGCAATGGCATCGCCGTGGACGGCACGGTCGTCGAGCATGCGCAATTGAACGACGGCAACGTGCTGTACATTGGTGATGCCGCGCTGGAGGTAACCGTCTTCAGCGACTCGCAGGTCGGCCAGCGCGTCATCTCGTATGACGAGGGCACGGAACTCTATCAGGGACTCATTGCGAAGGCGGGTGACGAACGGCTGAAGCTGGTGTATCGCGCCGCCCAATTGCTGGGTACCGTATTCGATGTCGATAACCTGCTCGACCGCATCCTGCAACTGATGTTCGATGCGCTGCCGAACGTACAACGCGGCTTTGTATTGCTTGCGCCACAGCCGGGCCGCGAGGCCGAGGTCTGCGCTTCGCGGGTGCGTGGCAGCCACGGCGCGTCTTCGGGGCCGCCGCTCAGCCATACGCTGGTCGATGCCGTGCTGCGCGAGAAGCAGGCCGTCTTGACGATTGACGCGCAGGCGGACAGCCGCTTCGACGCCGCGATGAGTGTGGTCAACCACAAGATTCACGCGGCCATGTGTGCGCCGCTGTGCGGGCGCGAGACGGTGGCGGGTGCGCTGTACGTAGACGCGGGCGAGACGGAAGCCACCTTCGAGCAGGAGGACCTCGAACTGCTGATGACGCTTACGCGCGTGGTCGGGGTGGCCGTGGAGAATGCGCGCCTGTACGAGGAGCGGGTCGAGCGCGAGCGCCTGGCGGCCATTGGCCAGGCCACGGCGGGCGTTGGGCACTGCATCAAGAACATCGTAACGGGTATCCGGGGCGCCTCGGAGTATATCGACCAGGCGCTGCAACAGCGCGAGTTGCGCTATCTGGAGAAGGCGTGGCCGATCATGGGCCGGGCCATCCAGCGCATCGACATGCTGGTGATCAACCTGCTGACCTTCTCGCGCGAGCGCGCCATGGAGGTGGGGCCGGCCGACGTGCACGGGCTTGTGCGCGAGGTGCTGGAAGTGGTGCGCGGCCGCGCGGACCGCTACAACATCACGCTCGAGCATGTGAGCGACGGCAACGCACGGGCGGAGATGGACGCGCAGGCCATGTACCGTGTGCTGCTCAACCTGGTGACCAACGCCCTCGACGCGTGCGAGGAGAAGGGTGGCCAGGTGACGGTAAGCACGCGCATCGACGAGCGGGTGTGCAGTATCGAGGTGCGCGATACGGGCCCCGGCATTCCGCCCGAAGTGATGCCGAAACTGGCCCAGGCCTTTGTGAGTACGAAGGGCTCGGCCGGTACGGGACTGGGGCTGGCGTGCAGTTACAAGATTGTGCGGGAGCACGGTGGCGATATCGTGGCCGACAGCAAGCCCGGCCAGGGCGCGGTGTTCAATGTCATGTTGCCGCGCCAGACCATCCAGCCAACGGGCGGCATTTCTACCGCCCAGATTCGGATTGGCTCGTAGCGGCAGCCGGCCCGGGCCAGTGCGTGCGCACCCAGTCGAGCGCGGCTTCACGGCTCGTCAGCCACCCTTCCAACTGTGCGTCTTCCAACGCGCCGAGTATCTGGGCAAAGTGCGGGCCCGGGGCATACCCTTCCGCGATCAGGTCGTGGCCTGTGAGCAGGGGCGCCGGACGTGCGGCGTCGCACGGCAGCTCGCGCAGATAGTCGAGTACCCAGGCGACGATGCGGAGGTCGCGGTGGCTCGACAGGCAGTCGATACGGCATAGCTCGACCAACTCGTCGAAGCCGGCCTCGCGCACGAAGCGCTTTCGCTTGCTCTCGCCCATGTCGGGCAGGTGCGCGAAGCGCATGTGCTGCGCCACGAGCCACGCGATACGCCGGGTCTGCTCGCGCGAGAAACGCAAGCGTTCGCAGATGGCCACGGCCATTTCGGCCCCCACCTTGTCGTGTTCGGGAAAGCGCCAGCGCTCCTTGAAGACGGCGGTGCGCGGCTTGCCCACGTCGTGCAGCAGCACACCCAGGGCAAGCGTGGGCGTGGCGTGGCGCAGGTGGCCCAGCATGATCATGGTGTGCACGAATACGTCGCCTTCGGGGTGATACTCGGGCGGCTGTTCACAGCCGTGCATGGCGTCGATTTCGGGGAGGACCTCGCGCAGGAGGCCGAGCTTGTCGAGCCACTCGAAGGCCGCGCGTGCGGCGCCCTCGCACAACATCTTCACCAACTCGTCGCGGATGCGTTCGGCGCTTGTGGTGGTCACGTCGCCGGCCTGCGCGCGAATGGCCGCGGCGGTGTGCGGGTCGAGGGTGTAGCCGAGGCGCGCGGCGAAGCGCACGGCACGCAGCAGGCGCAATTTGTCTTCGGCGAAACGCTCGGCCGGATCACCCACCGTGCGCACGATGCCCTGGCGCAGGTCGTCCTGGCCGTTCACCAGGTCGATGACGCGTTCCTCGCGCGTATCGTAGTAGAGCGCGTTGATGGTGAAATCGCGGCGGCTGGCGTCGCCTTTAATACCGGTGAATGCGACGCTGGCCGGGCGGCGCCCGTCGAGGTAGGGCCCGTCGCATCGGAAGGTAGCCACTTCGAACGCGATGCCCTCGCACAGGACCTGCACGACGCCGAAGTCGATGCCGACCGGCACTGAGCGGGCGAAGCGTTGTTGCACCTGCTCGGGGCGCGCGCTGGTGGCGATGTCGTAGTCCTGCGGCACCACGCCCAGCAACCGGTCGCGCACACAGCCACCTGCCAGCACCGCCTCGTGTCCGGCGGCGTGCAGGCGCGCGCAGACGTCACGCGCCAACACCTCGCGCCTATCCATCGGCCGACGATGCCGTGCGCCCGCCCACCTGTTGCGGGTCGCGCATCAGGCGCGGGCTTCCCGCCGTGCGGGGCGCGTGTGCCGCGCCTGCGGGTAAACCACCAACTCGCGAGCAGCAACAGGAGCCCAGCGCCGGTAAAGACCAGGGCAGTGAACACCAGCGAAGTCTCGCGCTGGACGAAGAGCACACCCTGGATTAGCACCACGGCCAGGATGGCGAGCGCGGCCCAGCGGTAGCGGGTTTCGCGGAAGACGGCGGAAAGGCCGAGCGCAACCAGGCCAAGCGCAAGATGCTGCAGGATGAGCACGTCGGCAGCGGAGCCGACGGCCAGTCCGGCCAGGCCGCACAAGGCCGCGAGCGTGACCACGACCGTGCGTGGCACCTCGGCCAGGGTGGCGTGGTGCGCCAGCCCGCCCGGCCGCCACGCCAGCACGCGCTCGGCCAGCACGTAAGCCGCGAGCAACACGGCGAGCCAGGCGACGAAGGCGGGCGACTCGGCCAGGCGCTGCGGCTCGGTAGCCGCGGCCAGCAGCAGGCGCAGCGTGGCGTAGGCGAGCGCAGCGAGGCCGGCCCATTGCAGCCCTGCGCAGCGCACGCCACTGCCCAGGCCCACCAGGAACAGGCCGAGTGCGGCGTGGGCCGGGGCCAATTGCACCAATTCGAACAGCTCGGTCTGCAGCCACAACCACAGCGCGGCCGCACAGAGATGGGGCACGGCGACCAGCAACACGTGCTCCCAGGTT
>CAYMLC010000001.1:0-1028 GCA_964390765.1 uncultured Nitrospirales bacterium | reverse complement strand
TTCGAACCCGAGCGCCGCCACGAGCGTTAGTGCGGCGAGGGCGTTGGTGTAGAGCGGGTGGTAGGCCTGAACGCGAAAACCGGGGATGCCGACTGTGGCGAAAACGTAGTAGGTGACATGGGCGGCGGCCAGCACCAGCAAGGCCCCCACATAGAGTTGCGGCGTGCGCAGGCCATAGCCCAGCACCAGCATGGCGGCGGCCGGCAGCGCCAGCAGATAGGGCAGGGCCACGTCGTCGCCACGTTCGAAGAAGAGGACGACCACGGCGAGCAGGGCGGCGCCTGCTGCATACCACACGGCAAGCGCGACACTGGGCACGGCCAGCCAGCCCGGCCCGATAAGCAACTGGCCCGCTTCGCGCGCCCGGCGTTCGCGCAGGCGGCACACGCGTTCGTAGAAGCTGGCCGTGAGCACGAGCAGCAGCGCACCGCCCGCGGCGTTGAGCCAGTTGGCCGGCACGGCCTGGTCGCCCCAGTTGACGACCGCATGCGCACGCACGTGCAGCAGCGCGCTGGCCACCGTGGCCAGGAGTATCAGCACGCCCCCGGCGCGAAAGACGGCGAGGCCGGTGGCACTGAACGCGAGCGCGATGGCCAGACCACTGGCCGCAAGCACCAGCGGCGCCAGCGGGCCCGGCGCCCAGGTCAGCAAGGTGACCACTGCAAGCGCGGCGGTCTTGGCAAGAAAGACGTGGAAAAGGATATTGCGGGCGGGGCCCAGCGTACGCGCGAGCCACGCGAACCCGGCGAGTAGCAGCACACCGGCGGCGCCGAAGAGCGCGGCCCATTCGGGATAGGTGGCGCGCACGGCGACAGCCATCAGCAGGGCATAGCCGAGTGTGTTCATCGCCATGAGGGGCGCGGCACGGCGGCGCAGGGTGCCGGCCTTGCGCGTGTCGGAGATACAGACCAGCGAGAAGGCGGCGTAGCACAGGGTGAGCACGCCGCCAGCCGACCAGAAGTAGGCGGCGGACGACATCAGCATGGGGTCGGGCTGGGGAAAAAAGTAGCGCAAGAACATGGCGTACG